>NZ_BDGJ01000111.1:6558-34633 GCF_002207765.1 Calderihabitans maritimus | reverse complement strand
GAGGCTCGTCGGTCACAAGCTGCATACCTCCACCGCTTATGTCCAAAGTAACTCCCCGCCGGCTCAATTCTGCTTTCATGTCCAAGTTATCCAGTTCCTCTGTATTTACCGGCTCAAAGAATACCTCCAGAGTCAGCTTTATTCTGACGTAATCCCGACGCTGAATGCGGGTAAACTCCTCGGGAATCTTTAACAGATACATGGGAATATTTTTTTCTTTCTTGCGCCCTATAACTTCCGTGGTGAAACAATACTGGGCACTGGGACTAAAAACGTTTACATTCACCCTTTCCCCCACGTGTAAGGTTAGCCATCCCTGGGGACCGGAAGGGATCTGAATGGCAAAGTATCCCTCCCCCACCTCCTGAATAAGACTTTTATATATTTCTTCTTCGTTATCCCGACATATTTCCACCTTCTGGTTAACTGCCAAATCTTTCACCGAATAAAGCCTCCTCAACTGAAAAGCCGGATAATTCGCTGGACAAAATGGTTGACACCCTTGGCAGGCTTCTTTTTACCCCCCAGCAAGTTCAGCGCAATTTCATTGACATTGATGGAAGCACGGCAATTAGGGTAAAGTACCACGAAAGGTTGTTGCTTTTTAACCGCCTTGCCCACCAGATGGTCATCAAAGATGAAACCGAGCTGGCGTACTTTTATCTCCAAAAACTTGTTCGCCACCGCTTCAATCTTATTTGCCGTCTGCTGGGCTTCTGCAATGCTGGAGGTTCGGTTTACGATCAATTGAACTTCCGACTGAAGATTGAATTTGGAAAGTATCTTGATCACACTGTAGGCATCAGTCATAGAGGTCGGTTCCGGTGTCATCACCACAATTACTTCGTCGGCAGCGGTAATAAAACCTAGGACGTTACGGGAAATTCCTGCGCCGGTATCAATGATCAATATATCGGTATCTTTTTCAAACATTCGCAAACTTTGGATTATCTTTTCCCGCTGGTAGTAGTCCAGTTGGGCCAATTCATGAATACCCGAACCACCGGGAATAATTTTCAGATTATAGGGACCGGTTACTATAATCTCTTCCAGAGACTTCTCTCCCCTTAAAACCTCGTAAAGGCTGTATTTAGGCACGATACCCATTAATACATCAACATTGGCCAGCCCCAGGTCGGCATCTAAAATAGCCACTCTCTTCCCCATCTTAGCCAGAGTTATAGCCAAATTAACTACTATGTTGGTTTTCCCTACTCCACCCTTACCGCTGGTCACACTTATAGTCCTTAAAACGGAACTTCCGACCGAAGCGGATTTCAGTAAATTTTCCTGTGCCAGTTCTCTCAACCTAATTGCCTGATCACGCATATCAACCCACTGCCCCCAAAATCATTTTTGCCAACTTCTGGGGATTAGCTTCCTCAATGTCATCGGGTACATTTTGCCCGTTGGTGATGTAGGCTACCGGAAGCTTACAGGTATAAGCTACGTTTACTATACTACCTAATGTTTCCGTTTCATCGGTTTTGGTAAAAATCAACTTATGGTAGTCGATAACCTTAAAATCATCAACAATTCTCAGTAAATCGCGGTCCTTAGTAGTACAACTGAGAACCAAAAAGGTTTCAACCGGTTTGATGGCCTCTATAAATCCCCGCAGTTCCTGAATCTGCATAGTATTCTTGGATGGTCTTCCAGCGGTATCAATTAGGATAACATCCTTATCCTGATGTTTTCCCACCGCCGCCTTTAATTCTTTAGGAGTCATTACCACATCCACCGGAACCCCAAGAATTTCTGCATAGGTTTTAAGCTGTTCTACCGCTCCAATGCGGTAAGTATCAATAGTGATCAACCCGATCCTCTTTCGCTGGAACAGTGCAAATTGTGCTGCCAGTTTAGCCAGCGTGGTAGTTTTGCCCACACCGGTAGGTCCTATAAAAGCAAGGATGCGACTGTTTCCCTCCGTTGGGGTATCCGGTTCCAGGAGATCGGCCATCCGGGAAACCAGCGCCTCCTGTATAAGGCTGTCATTCTCCTCTTCCGACAAATTGAGTTGTTCCTCAATTCCTTCCAACAACTCCTGGATAATTTCTTTATTTATATCAAGATCCTGCAGGATTTTCTGCCATTTTCCCACTAAAGAGTTATTTGTCTCCTCCGAGGCTTCGCTTTCCTTTCTTTGGCTCATTCTATGTAACAGAGCCTTCATTTCGGCTATTTCCCGTCTTAATTCCTGCGTCTCGCTATCCTGCTGAGCCTTCTGTTTTTGAAGGGCTAAATTGTCAACTGCCGCCGTTACCTCCAGTTTTTTGGGGGCAAAAAATCCCCACAACCCGTTTTCCCTAATCTTTCGACTGCTGATGATTACTGCTTCCGGTCCCAAATCTCTTCGAATAACTTCAAAAGCCTCATGCATGTTTCTTACTACGTACCGTTTAATTTTCATCCAATACCACCGTCCCTACCGACTCGACCTCAAGGGAAGGTTCTAATTCGTTATAGGAAAGAACCACCAGGTTGGGAATAAATCTTTCGGTCAAACGGCGAAACGCCAAACGTACCCTTGAAGAGCACAGGACTATAGGCTGACCGGAAGTAAACGTAGTAGTTTCAATAACATGAGATAAACTGTTAAAAATTTTTTGGGTAATATTAGGTTCCAGCACCGGATAAGAACCGTTTTGGGTTTGTTTGATAGATTCAGCAATAACCTGTTCTACTTTGGGATGCAGCGTTATAACCTCCATTTTTCCTTGAGGCGTAGCATACATTTTCGATATGGTGCGGCTTAAAGACTGGCGCACCGCCTCGGTTAAATAATCGATATCTTTCGTTAGTCGAGCCTGATCGGCCAAAGTCTCCAAGATGGTGACCAAATCCCTTATTGGTATTCTCTCTCGTAAAAGATTTTGCAGTACCTTCTGAATTTCTCCGTAAGTCATAAGGTCCGGTATCAATTCTTCTATTAAAGCGGAGTTGTTTTCTTTTACCATTTCCAGCAAATCTTTAACTTCCTGGCGTCCCAGCAGTTCGTGGGCATGTTTCTTGATAAATTCGGTAAGGTGGGTGATCAAAACGGTTACACAGTCTACCACTGTAAAACCTTTGATTTCCAGTTGTTCTTTCTGTTTTTCGGTAACCCACCAGGCCGGTAAGCCGAAAGTGGGTTCCCGGGTAGGAATACCCTCTACCTCCTCTACCGCACCCTCCGGATTCATGGCTAAATAATGGTTGGGAAGAATTTCTCCGGAGGCCGTTTCAATCCCCCTTATCTTAAAAACGTACTTGTTCGGTTCCAACTGGAGGTTGTCCCGGATGCGAATGGGTCTTACATATATCCCCAGTTCGGTAGCGCACTGCCTCCTGGCGGCGGCCAGCCGGTCTAGAAGATCGCCTCCCTGAGTTTCATCGGTCAGGGGTATCAGGTTATAACCAATTTCTATTTCCAAAGGATCTACCTGAAACAGAGACAAAACATTCTCCGGCTGTCTTTGCTGTCTGCGAGTTTCCTGCACTATCTTTTCCTGCTCTCTCCGTTCCTTCTCATGAGCTTCCCGCAGTAACGTATAGGAGGCAAAACCGGCCGCCCCCGCCAGGATCAGAAAGGGCAAAGTTGGCAACCCGGGGACCAGACCCAACAGGAGCAGGATACCGGCAGCCAACCCCAAAACCTTTGGGAAAGCCGTCAACTGACGGGTCAGATCTTTTCCAAAACTTTCGCTGGAACTGGCCCGAGTAACCAAAATACCGGTAGCGGTGGAAATCAGCAAAGCCGGCAACTGGGATACCAGCCCGTCACCCACGGTCAAAATAGTATACCTTTGCAATGCCTCTATTAAGGGCATCCCGTGCTGCCAGACTCCGATTATTAGTCCACCCAGAATATTAATCAGAGTAATGACAATGCCCGCAATAGCGTCACCCCTGACGAACTTGCTGGCACCGTCCATGGCTCCATAAAAATCAGCTTCCCTTTGCAATTGCTTCCGTTTTTCCCGGGCTTCCTCTTCGCTGATCAACCCCGCATTTAAATCGGCGTCGATGCTCATCTGTTTGCCCGGCATGGCGTCCAAAGTGAAACGGGCGGCTACTTCCGCAACCCGGCCTGCTCCGTTAGTTATCACTACAAACTGAATAACGGTAATGATAATAAATACTATGAAACCTACCACGTAGTTGCCCCCGACTACAAAATCGCCAAAAGCCTGAATTATTTTCCCGGCACTGGCCTGGTTGAGAATCAATTTGGTAGAAGAAATGTTGAGAGAAAGACGAAATAACGTTGCCACCAGCAAAAGAGACGGAAACACGGAGAATTGCAGAGAATCGGTAGTGAACATCGTTGTCAAAAGCACTACCAGGCTGAAGGTCAAATTAAAGGCCAGCAACAGGTCCAGCAATTGGGGAGGAATGGGAATGACAATAATAATGACTATAGCCAAAACGAAAGCGGCTATGAGAAGGTCATTGTGCTGAAGTATTTGCCTTATGGTTCTACGGTTCTCTAAAGCCGGTGTTGCCATTCAACTCTCCTCCGCTATAGGCGAAACTTCTTCAGGCTATAGAGCATAGCCAGTACTTCCGCCACCGCTTGATACAATTCGGGCGGAATTTCCTCTCCGATTTCCACATCCCGGTAAAGCACTTGGGCCAATGGCTTATTCTCTACTACCGGCACCTCGTGTTCCTCGGCTATCTCCACAATTCTCCTCGCTACAGAGCCTGCCCCTTTAGCTACTACCACCGGAGCGTCCATTTCCTTCCGTTCGTAGCGCAGAGCTACCGCCAGGTGAGTGGGGTTGGTAATTACTACCGTGGCCTCCGGTACCTTTTGCATCATACGGTGCCGCGCCAGTTCTCGCTGTTTTTCCCTCAGACGAGACCGGATATGGGGGTCCCCTTCCGTCTGCTTTAATTCCTCTTTCACTTCATGCCTGGTCATTTTAATGCGCTGCCGAAATTCAAACTTCTGATAAACAAAATCTACCAGCGCCAGGACCAGAAAAGCCAGAACTACCCCTCCCACCGTGCGGAACAATACCTCGTTTACCAAAGCCAGGCCCTGGTACAAATCAGCCTGTACCACCAGGAGCAAATCCTGAAATCTATTTTTTATCAGCCCCAAAATAATCAGAGAGATAATGGTTACCTTCAAAACGGCTTTGACTAGCTCTACCAGAGATCTCCGGGAAAAAATCCTCTTGAACCCTTCCGCCGGGTTGATGTTTTGCAGTTTGGGTTTTATAACCTCCGGCGAATGAAGAAACCCTACCTGAGCCAGATTGACAGCTAGGCCCGCCATTATGGCTACCCCGAAAATGGGAGCCGTTAACTTAAAAAACAAAACAGTCGTATGGGTGGCCAAAGCCCCTAAATTCGCCTCACTTAACTGCCCCTGCAGGTTGTCCGAAAGAAGATAGGTGAAATACCGGCTGAGCTGATCTATATAGTAGTCCTGCAACATGAACAGCAACAATACCACAGTCATCAGAACAACGGAGGCGTTCAGGTCGGTGCTCTTGGCGACCTGTCCTTTTTTCCGCACCTCCTGCCGCCGGTGGGGAGTAGCTTCTTCCGTTTTCTCTTCTGCAAAAAGCTGAAGGTTTATAGGAAATATCTTATATTTCATGGTGCCAGGCCCCTTATTATCAGGCCCAAATCTTTCTCCATCTGGTAGAAAATATCTGACAACAAACCGGCCAGAAGGGGAATTATTAAGCTCGCGGTCAGCATTCCCAAACCGGCTTTCAGAGGAAAGCCCAGTATAAAAACGTTCAACTGAGGCACCGTTCGCGCCACCATGGCCAGGGCCACATCGCTCATCAGCAATACGGCCAGTATAGGAGCAGCGACCCGGAAGGCAAGAGCAAACATTCCGGCAAAGATTTTAACTACTTCCAGAGCCACCATCCCTTTTAAACCAATTTGACCCAGCGGTACCAACCGGAAAGAATCAGCTAGGGCCAACAAAAGCTGATGATGCCCATTTAAGAGGACAAACAAGAGAAGAGCTAAAAGATGGTAAAACTGACCCATCAAAGTTACTTGCATACTATTTTGAGGATCCAGCAAAGAAGCTGTACCGAATCCCATCTGAATATCCGCCAGTTCACCGGCCACCCGCAGGCTGGCGAATACCAGGGAAGCCAAAAATCCCAAGAACAGCCCTACCAGGCTTTCGTTAGCCACCCACAAGACATAGTCTAAGAGTTCAACCGTTTCCGGCAGGTTTTTAGGAACTGCCGGAGACAGCAGGAAAGCCAGCAAAACCCCTAAACCAACCTTGACTAAAGCCGGAATATTGCGCAGGCTGAATAACGGCGAGGCTACCAAAAAGGCAGTTGTCCTGACCATTATTAAAAGCAGAGCCACCCAGTAATTAAAATCAATCACCTGAACCAGCTCCTAACGGACCATGGTAGGCAAGTTGATGAAAAGATTTTCCGTGAACCGGACCAAGCTATTGAGCATCCAAGAGCCGAAAATTATTAACGACAACAATACAGCCACGATTTTAGGGACAAAAGTCAGTGTTTGCTCTTGTATTTGAGTAGTAGCCTGTAAGATACTGATAACCACTCCCACCACCAAACCAAAACCTAGAGCGGGAGCCGCCAGAAGCAGAGCCAGGGTCAGAGATTCCCGGGCTAGGTGAATAACGAATTCCTGGGACACTTCTTTCCCTCCTCGAGGACTCTAGAAACTTTCCAGCAACGACTTGACCACCAAGTGCCAGCCATCTACCATGACAAACAGCAGCAGTTTAAAAGGCAATGAAATCATCACTGGAGGTACCATAAACATACCCATGGACATCAACGTGCTGGCCACAACCATATCAATAATCAGAAAAGGAATGTAAATCAGGAACCCCATTTGGAAAGCCGTTTTAAGCTCACTTATAATAAAGGCCGGTATCAAAACGGTCAGCGAAACTTCATCACGGGTCTGGGGTTTCGGTCCACCCGACATTTTTATAAAAAGAGCCAGGTCCTTTTCTCTGGTCTGTTTAAACATAAATTCTTTCAATGGTTGACTCCCGGCAGCTAAGGCTTCTTCCTGAGTTATTTCCCCAGCCAGGTAAGGGTCAATGGCTACCGCCTTGATCTGGCTGTAGACCGGCATCATGGTAAAAAAGGTAAGAAAGAGAGCCAGCCCGATAAGCACCTGGTTGGGCGGCGTCTGCTGAGTGGCCAGGGCATTGCGTACAAACGCCAGGACCACCACAATACGGGTAAAAGAAGTCATCATGACTAGGATGGCAGGAGATAAGGCCAGGACCGTCAGTATAACTAACAGCTTTAGACTATCGGCGACCTCTTGCGGGTTATTGCTCTGCCGGATGGAGAGATCTATCTCCGGAACCGGTATGGGAGCCGCCCCTACCTGCCTCGCATAAGCCAATACCATCACTCCGACGAGCAACCCCAGCCACATGCGTCTACTTATCATGCTACCGGTCATCCTTCTTTTTCCTCCGGTTAGCCGACAGTTTATGCCACCACCGTTCTGCCCATGGGGGCAACCATGAGAGATCGCCTCCAATTTTACTGCCGCCAGGAGGCCCTGTTACCGGGTAGTCTTCCAGTTCCCCCAGCACGGTTACGTTGCCTTCACCGGTGGCAATGATCAAAAACTTGTCGGCCACTCTTACAACTGAAACAACTACCTTGGGAGAAAGCATAATTTGGTCCACTAGCTCCAAACTTTTGCCCTGGGCCGACAGACGCGGCCGACCCAACCCGTAGCGAAG
Organism: Calderihabitans maritimus; assembly: GCF_002207765.1. NCBI lineage: Bacteria > Bacillati > Bacillota > Clostridia > Neomoorellales > Calderihabitantaceae > Calderihabitans > Calderihabitans maritimus. Next base: position 26,916 of record NZ_BDGJ01000111.1, on the reverse strand, counting down.
GACCAGATACATCATCAGTAATACTAACGGTAAAGAAATCACCAGGCGCACAAGAGCACCAAAAAAGTCAGAACCCATTTTTCCCCGTCTCCGTTTCCTCGTCCAGTAAAGAATTAATTCTGATGCCGAACACCTCGTTGATGACAACTACCTCGGCCTTGGCAAAAGGTAAATCATTTAAGAAAACATCCACATGTTCCCCCGCCGTTTTATTCAGCTCTATTACCGAACCCTCTTTCAATTGAAGAACTTCCCTCACCGTCATACGAGTTCGCCCCAGCTCAACCGTCAGTTCCAGTTTAACATCCCCCAGTATATTTAAACTCTGAGGAGAAGCAGGAGAAACCTCTTTCTTCCGCAGAGTACCAAATTTTGCCTTTCTTATGGTGGGTAGGGAAGAACTCTCTTCCTTTACTTTGGCTACCAAGCGGGCTATTTCTTCTTCAGTCAAAGTTCCCAGGTTCATCTTTATTCCTCCGTTATTGAATAATAAGGTCTTCAAAGTAGAGTCCGGTAAGCTTTCCGGTAATCAGGGACTGGTTGATCTTTTCCAGTAACTGCTCCCGGATAGAATCAACTTTTCCCGCTGAAGCAAAATCGGAAACCTTTTTGGTCCACAGGAAATTTATTATAGTGTCGCGAATCCGGTGTCGTTTTTCCTCCAGTTCCTTGCTCAATCTCTTATCCTGATATTCCAGAACAATTGTCAGCCGTATGTACCGTCGGAAATTCAGGTCCGCCAGGTTAACGGTAAAGGGTTCCAGTGTAAACTTGCGAAACTCCTGGCCGTTAGGCGTACGAACCGTCTCCGTTTGATGGCTCAAAAACCGCGTGGTGATAAAATAGGTTTGCCCCGCCGTCAAGAGCAAAATTAATACTACCAGTAATCCAATCCATAACCATCTCTTTTTACTGCCTTTCTTCTGCTCTTGACTCATTTAAGTACACCCCAGTCTCATAAATGTTTTTAGCGTTAATTACTATCACTACCCTGCGGTTCTGCGCCTGATTTTCGGGAGTATCATTCGGCGCTACCGGGTGGTATTCACCAAAGCCAACCACCACAAACTTACGGGGGTCTAAGTTATGTTTTTCCGTAAAGTAACGAACAACGCGAGAGGCCCTAGCTGCCGATAATTCCCAGTTAGAGGGAAATTCTACCGTATTGATGGGCCGGTTGTCCGTATGTCCCTCTACCGAAATTTGATTGGGTAGCTTGGAAAGCAAACCAGCCAGACCGTCGAGAAATTCTTTAGCCTCTGGCTTCAAGTCTGCTTTGCCCGAGTCAAACAGGATACGTTCTTTGATATCTAGAGCTATACCTCTGTCCTCATAGGTAGCCAACACGTCCTCCTCCAGCCCTTTTTCCTGTAGGTACTGTTGGATAAGTGCATATACCCCTACCAACGGGTCCAGGCGGGATTCCGGGCGGGGAAGGTTTTCCTCCACTCCCGGCGTGTTACCTTCCGCAAACTTTTGTTCCCAGTCCAATGGCGCCGTTCCTTTATCCAGCACTCCTACCCCCGGGAAGGAAGCAATAAAAGCCTTAAATTTTTGTACGTCCAGAACGGAAAATGAATAGATTAACACGAAAAACACCAGCAACAGGGTCATCAAATCAGAATAAGTTACCATCCAGGCAGGAGCACCCTGCTCCCGGATATCCTCCCGGTCCTTTTTAGGCATTGAAGATCACACTTTCCTCCTGCGCAGTTTCCTCACGGCGACCCTGAACCGGTATAAAGGCATTCAACTTTTCTTCTAAAATGCGGGGGTTTACCCCCGACTGAATGGCAATAATCCCTTCCAGGATCAATCGCTTGTTCAGCACTTCTTCTTCACTTCGCAGGGCCAGTTTCCCGGCGATAGGCGTCAGCAACAGGTTGGCCATCAGGGCACCGTAAAAAGTAGTCAGGAGGGCCACAGCCATGCTGGGCCCCAAAGCGCTGGGATCATCAAGCTTGGCCAGCATTTGGATCAGCCCTATCAAAGTACCGATCAGCCCAAAGCCCGGTGCCAGATTAGCCCAGGTGCGAAAAACTTCCTGGCCCAACCGGTGACGCTGAACGGTGTATGCAATGTCAGTCTCCAATATGTCTCGGATCATCTCTGCCTCTAGCGCGTCAACCATCAGCTGAATTCCCTTGGCAAAAAAAGGATCATCAATTCGGTTTATATCATCTTCCAGGGCCAGCAACCCTTCCCGGCGGGCTTTACGGGCCAATTCGGCAAATATTTCGATCAGCTCCCGCGGGTCCTGACCGGGAGTGGTAAACACCTGTTTGACTATTCGAAAGACTTTCTTAATCTGGTTGAAATCATAGTTTATAAGAAGAGCGGTGAAAGAGCCGCATACAGTAATAAGAATAGATGGTAAGTTCCAAAATAGGGCCATGTTCCCGCCCATGTAGATTGCCAGAGTAATTAGTGCTATCCCTACCACAATGCCGATTACGGTCATCAGGTCGAATTTCATATCTTTCCACCTCGATTTATCAACAATACGGCTACTGCACGGTTGTTTACCGTTTCAGTCCAATCAATTCCTGAAGCATCTCATCGGAAGTAGTGATAACCCGGGCGTTGGCCTGAAATCCCCGCTGGGTCACTATCATGTCCGTAAATTCTTCCGCTAAGTTGACATTGGACATTTCCAGAGCTCCCGGCTTGATTTTCCCACGCCCCAAAGTATTGGGAACACCAATCCGGGGTTCTCCCGAAGAACTGGTCGGCTTAAACATATTGTCCCCCACTCGTGTCAGTCCCGCCGGATTGTTAAAACCGGCCAGGGCTACCTGCCCCAGTATCCGGGTATAACCGTTGGAAAAACGGCCGGTTATAATCCCGCTGGCGTCAATGGTGAAATTGTCTAAAGTTCCGGATACGGCGCCCGGCTCCTGATCAGCCACGATAGAGAAGCCACCGGCAAACTGGGTAACTCCGGTGAAGTCAAGATCTATTCCCAACTTTTCCGCTCCTTCCGGCTGGAACTCCAGCCGGTAAATGTAGCTGCTGTCACCTATCAGCTTCCCAAATTCGTCGAACTCCAGCATACCCTTTCGGTCCGTCAAAAGAGTAAAAGTCGTGTCATAATCTCCTGCCGGAGCATCCGCCGCCGCTACCAGCTCTACCGTCACCGACTTGGTACCGTCGCTGAAGGTTACGCTTGTCCCCCAACTGGCCAATTGGGGTGATCCAACGTCGTTCCAGTTATTACCCCCGTCCGTCGACTCCTGCAAAACGATTTCCCCGGCGGCGCTATCATAATGCAACCGGTACTGAGCATCCGGGTCCAGGCCGCTGAAGCTCTGGACCGCCGTGGCAATTACTTCATCGTCGAGCAAAACCTCCCTAGGCTGAACGGAAAAAACATAATTCTGTGCCTCCAAAACGGCTAATTCCTGTTCTTCAGGAGACAGATTGTTAAAATTCGGGTAATTTGTATCCAGGTAATTTTGAATGAGCGGATGATCGACAGGCAGGCTGACTTCGTAGATCCACTCATTAACACCCCTCTTGGTAAATTCAAAATGGATATTGTGCTTACGACCTTCAGAATCGTAGACTTCCCGGGAAATCCGGTAGGTATCCCCCACCTGCGCTTCAGCATTCAGATTGTTCATAAAAGTAATTTTATCCGTGGCTTCCGGTTCCAGGTACACGGAACGGGGCAGCACAATCTCCGTCAGTCTTCCCCGGTCTATTTCCCCCGTAGCCGGGTCGTACAAATAACCCATGACCCGCATACCGTTTACCATACTGATCAGCGCACCACCACTGTCTACATCGAAATTGCCGGCGCGGGTGTAGAAATAGTCGTCTTCTTCCGTTCCCCTGAGGATAAAGTAACCATCGCCTTCAATAGCCAGGTCCGTGCCTTTTCCGGTACTCTGGATATTTCCTTGGCTGTTGATGGTATCAATACTTCCTATAGTAACTCCCAACCCCACCTGCATGGGGTTGGTTCCCCCCCTTCCGGTTTGGGGAACGTAAGCCTGCCGAATGGTCTGGCTTAGCTGGTCCTGAAAAGTAACCCTGCTCTTTTTAAAGCCCACGGTATTAACATTGGCAATGTTGTTGGCAACAACATCCATCCGTATCTGGTGATTCTTAAGTGCCGATACACCTGAATAAAGGGATCTCAGCATAATAAATCGACCTCCCTTTCTTTGTTGCTGAAAGCAGCAACCGGACATGGGTCGCGTCAGTCGGTCGGCGACCCAGGGCTTCCTCCAAGGAGGTCCAGCCCTCTAAATTATCACCGCGCTGTCAATATTGGTAAAAACGTTTTCCTTCAAATGGCTCCCGTCCACCGCGGTGACTACAGTCCGGTTTTTAACGCTGACTACCAAAGCCAAATCGTCCATAAGCACCAGGGAATCCCTTGCCCCTTTTTGAGCCGCCTTCTCCACCGCACTATTAATCCTGGCCAAGTCCTCCGGGCGCAGGCGGATATTCCGGCTGGCCAGCCGTTCCTGAGCATGACGGGAAAATTTCACCCCGCCGCTTGCTACCTGTTTTTCCAGCAGGGTAGCGAAAGATGCTTCTTCCGCTTTCCGGGTAACATGTCGTGCGACTTGTGGTTTGGGTAACGGCTGCCCGGGACGGGTCAAGTCAATCTTACCGACCATGCTGGCGCCTCCTACTTCTCAGTATCACCGATAACTTCTATTACCTGCTCCATATCGACTTGCTGTCCGGCCACCTTAAGCACCGGCCTGCCTGCCAAAAGCTTAATTCCTTCCACTGTCCCCTCTGTTATCTCCCCGTCGGCAAGTCGGACGGCTACCTTAACTCCCAATAAATTGAGGTAGGGCAATAACCGGTTCTCGGCCCGGATTTCCTCCTGCGATTGCCACCATTTTTCCAGCTTTTTATTATATTCACTTATTTCCTGCCGCAGGTTCTGCAGCTCCTCCAGCGAACTAAACTGGGCCAGCTGGGCGACAAACTCCTTGTCTTCCGTAGGATTCAAGGGATCCTGGTAGCGCAGCCGGGTGACCAGCAGTTGCAGGAATTCTTCCTTTCCCAATGCTTGTTTCCCGGAAGCAGGCGGCAAATAATTGCTTTTCTGCCCTACCGCTCCAACCTGACTCACCCTTCTTCACCCCCTAAGCCAAGTAATTTACCGTATAAACCCCCGGAGAAGAGCTGTTTTCCCGGGTTCCTGAGCCTTCTCCTTGTTCCCCTGGAGAAGACCATCGGGGTACATTCTGTCGACGGAAGTTGTAAGAAAATCCCCCAGTTTCTCCTCCCTGTTGGCTCCATCCTCCCACGCTGACATTGACCTGCTCTTTAACACCGTGATCCTGGAGGGCCTGTTTAACCTGCGGCAGGCGAGCTTCAATAAGACCTCTGACCTGCTCGTTTTCGACTTTAAACTTAACGTGCAGCTTCCCCTCCTGGCTCACTACCTGAACCTGGAGCCTACCCAGATATTCCGGCTTAAGCTGCAGCTCAACTTCTCCCTTTTCCCGGCTCAGAAGAACTTTGCTGTGCTGGACGATATCTTCCAGTAGGCGGTTAAACTGGAGATGCCTGATATGTTGGTGCTGCTGAGCTTCCTTTGCCGTTTGGACTAACCGGCTACCGGAAGAAAACGCTGCGTCACTACTGAATAGGTTTGCGTTATTGTTGCTCTGATCCCTCTTCTCTCCGCCGTTCCGCTCCAACTCCAAAAATTCCGGCCTTTGTTGCATGATGTTATTGCTCTGCACCTCTGTTCCTACATTTCCGCCGTTCAATCTCAGTTTAACAGGTGATAGAACCTGTTGCGCTTCTGATCGGGCGGTAGCTTCCTCTTCCCCTCCAAGCAAATCTCTGCTCAAAGATACCGGTGGTAAACGTCTGACGACATCCAACCCGGCATCTTCCTTTGAACCCGTGAAAGCCGCCGGTTTCAGGGCACCTCCTCCGTCTTCCAACCGTTGCCATTGACGGGTTTCCTGAAGCAATTCAGCTACTGCGTTCAATACCTGATTTCGTATCTCTTTGCCTGAACCTCCTCCAAACAGCACCGCTAGTTTTTCTGGCAAAACAAATTTCTCTTTCACGACCGTTTCTGAAAACAGTAATTGATATTCCTTTGAGGTATCTTCAAAAACCATAGTCATCCCTTGAAGTTCTGGAAGCGCAAACTGGTCTGGCCCAAAAAGCGGGGCTTCACTATTTTCGACAGCCTCCCCTGCCAGCCGCGGAAGAGCGTGCGGGGAAGTATCGACTGCTTCCATTGCCTTCTGCAATAGCAGACAAAAGACTGCTTCTGCTTCCTCCCCGTTATACCTTTTACTCTTGAAGTCTCCTTTCCCCCTCAGGGCTTCAACTTCTCCGGCCACAACCTGCAAAGCTGTCTTCACCTACTCACCTCCTTTCCGTGCTTTTTTCCAGTAAGAAGTTAGACCGGCTTCATCCAAATCTCCTTGTTCCTGCCGGGCTAACTCATAATCGTATTCCTCCTTTTGCCTTTCGCGCAGGCGGTCCAATATTTTTCGCTGCTGCACTGCATCCCTTACCCGGCGACCGGCATCCTGTACCCGCCGTTCCGCCCGCTCAACTTCTTGCATTTGCTCCTCAATTTGTTGCTCCAAAGTTTCCAGATAAATAAAATGATGCTGCAGTGTCCCCAGGTCAAGGTTGCCGGAAAGGGGTATCTGTCTAAAAAATTTTTCCCTCTCCTTCCGGTAAGCTTCCAGCCGTATCTCTTCTTGCTCTCTTTCCCGGTAGGCGGCCGCCAGCTGCAACTTAAGGTTTTCCTCTAAAGCCTGCCGGTAATTACGCACCCCTTCCAGCCGGAACCTGAACTTTTTCATTATGATCGCTCCTGCTATTTAAATATTTCTTCCAGCGCCGCCAGGGTTTCTTGAAAGGTAAAGGATTCCTCAACCGATTGTTGCAAGAATTCCTGAATTTGATCGTAATATTTCAACGCTTCATCCACTTCAGGATTGGAACCTTTTTGGTAGGCTCCTATGTTAATAAGGTCTTCCGACTGCCGGTAAGCGGCCAGGAGTTTTTTCAGCCTTCCGGCCAAAAAACCATGTTCTTCCGTGGTAATTTCAGGCATCAACCGGCTGACGCTGTTCAGAACGTCTATCGCCGGAAAGTGGTTCTTCGCCGCCAGTTGCCGGGACAGCACTATGTGTCCGTCCAGAATGCCCCTGACCGCGTCTGATACCGGTTCGTTTAAATCATCGGCATCTACCAGAACCGTGTACAGTCCCGTAATAGAACCCCAACCCGCATTTCCCGCTCTCTCCAGAAGCTTCGGCAGCAGGGCAAACACGGAAGGAGGGTAGCCCCTCGTCGTCGGAGGCTCTCCGACGGCAAGCCCTACTTCCCGCTGGGCCAGGCAAAAACGGGTAATGGAATCCATCATCAACATCACGTCTTTTCCGGCATCCCGGAAGTATTCAGCTACTGCCGTGGCCAAAAACGCCCCTTTGATGCGCAGCAGCGCCGGTTGGTCGGAGGTAGCCACTACAACCACTGATTTTTTCAATCCTTCGGGCCCGAGGTCTTTCTCAATAAATTCCAACACCTCCCGGCCCCGTTCCCCGATTAAGGCAATAACGTTGACATCGGCGGCGCTATGCCGGGCTATCATACCCAGCAGGGTGCTTTTGCCCACTCCACTGCCGGCAAAAATGCCGATACGCTGTCCTTTCCCGCAGGTCAGGAGACCATCTACCGCCTTCACCCCGGTTTCCAGGACCTCTCTGATCCTCTTTCGTTCCAGTGGATTGGGCGGGGGACCGTCTAAGGCGTATTCCTCCCCTTCCGGCGGCAGGGCTTCTCCGTCTAAAGGTCTGCCCAGTCCGTCCACCACCCGGCCGAGCAGCCGTTCGCTAACCCGGACGGTCAAGGCGCGCTCGGTAGGAATTACCCGGCAGCCGGGAGCTATTCCTCCCAACTCTCCCAAAGGCATCACTAAAGCCTGATTTTCCCGAAAGCCTACTACCTCTGCCTCTACCGGTTCCACCCTGCCGGGAGTATGTATCTCACAGACTTCCCCTATAGAGCTTCTGATACCCCTTACTACTACCGTAAGGCCGATCACTTCGGTAACTTTTCCCAGCCTCTTAATGGGGTCAAAGGCCTCCAGCAGGCGGTGGTAACGGCTTAAGTCTAAAGTTGCCTTCAACTCGACTCCCTACCCAGCAGTACCTTTTTTATTTCCTCCATTTGGGCCTCAACCGTAGCGATCACATCACCATTATCACTTTCTATCCGGCACCCGCCTCTGCTTATCCCTTCATCGCCGATAACATATATCCTCTGCTTATCGGTTAATTCCGCCAGGTTCTCCTGCAAGAGGGCGGCATCTTCCGGGTTGGCATATATTATTAAAGTTTCACTGTCCACCACTTTACTGATCGCTTCCCTGGCCACGGCCAGGACGGTATCTTCCGCCACTCGAACTTGCTGGTGGATTACTCTTTCAGCTATCGCAAGGGCCAGCTTTATTATTTCCGCTTCCATGTCCCGAATGGTTTGCTTCCGGGCCTCCTCCGCCTGCCTCAGCACAGATCGCGCTTCCTCCCGCAACTTCTCCGCTTCCTCCTGGGCCTCCCGGAGGGCAACCTGGTAACCTTCCTCCCTTCCTTCCCGGACTGCTTTTTCTCTCAGCCGGCGTATTTCTTCCTCTGCCTTTTTACGTAGTTCTTCAGCCTCTCGTTTTGCTTGATCTAGTATTTTCCGGGCCTCTTCTTCAGCTTTAGCCTTAAGAATCTGACGCTGTTCCCGGTAGTACTCGTCAAGTTCTCGCTCCCTCTCGCCAGCCACATCCTGATTAATTGGGAAACGCACACTAATTTCTTGAGGCGAGCCTTCTGACAACTCAAACGACTTTATAACCCTATACAATGATGGCATCTTCTCCACCCCGGGAAATAATAATTTCACCAGCCTCGTCTAGACGCCGGATCACCTGAACAATTCGCTGCTGAGCTTCTTCTACGTCTCTAAGCCGCACCGGCCCCAAAAACTCGATGTCTTCCCGCAGCATCTCGCTGGCCCGTTTGGAAAGGTTCCGGAAGATTCGCTGCGCCACCTCATCACTGGCCCCTTTCAGCGCCAGGGCCAGATCCTTCATGTCAATTTCCCGCAGCACCCGCCGGATAGAAGTATCGTCCAGAGTGAGAATATCTTCAAAGACAAACATCCGTTTTCGGATTTCTTCTGCCAGTTCCGGATTTTCCGCTTCTAAGGCCTCCAGTATAACTCTTTCGCTGCCGCGATCTACCCGGTTAAGTATCTCCACGAGAGTATTTATGCCCCCTGCCTCGGTAAAGTCCTGTTCGACCAGGGATGAAAGTTTCTTTTCCAGGATGGCTTCAATTTCCCGGATAACCTCCGGGGATGTCCGCTCCATCAGAGCAATCCTCTTGGCTATGTTGCTCTGCATATTATCGGGAAGAGAACTCAAGACGACCGCCGCCTGTTCTGGGTCCAGGTAAGAAAGAATCAGAGCAATAGTCTGCGGGTGCTCGTTGCGAATGAAATTGACCAGCTGCTTGGGATCAGTTTTTCGCACCAGAGAAAAAGGTCTTGCTTTCGAGCTGGCTATAAGCTTTTTGATAATTTCGTTGGCTTTCTGGGGACCCAAAGTTCTTTCCAGTAGTTCTCGTGCATACTTTATTCCCCCGTGGAGCAGATATTGTTGGGCTTCGCTGAGCTGTAAGAATTCTTTTAAAACCTCCTCTCTCTGTTCGGCGCTCACCGCGCCCAAATTGGCAATCTCATAGCTGATCCGCTCTATCTGGCTTTCGGACAGTTGTTTCAGTAACAACGAAGACAGTTCAGGACCGATGGAAACCAACAAAATAGCTGCTTTCTGTAATCCCGTCAACGCTTTTTTGCCGGACAATTCCCCCACTCCTACTCTTCAGACATCCAAGCCTGGAGAAGCTGTGCTGCTTCCTCCGGCTTTGCTCGAATTAGCTCCCCAACTCGCTTTCTATAGTCCGGTTCCTCCCTCTCAGTAGTTGCCGGTTCCATATGAATATCCTGAATGGGCAACATTTCTTCAATACTGGCGTCAAGCTCTTGCCCCCTGAGGGCGGCTGACTTCCGCCGCCGTAAAAGGAACACTAGCAGGAACAGTAGCGCCAGGGCCGTTGCTCCCAGGATTACCGCTAACTGGAAACGTTGCTGACGCTGCAAAGCCTCCTGAGCGCTCTCCATCTCTGCCGCCGTTTTCTCTAAAAAGCTGTCGTTAAAGGCCATGCTCATTACGGTAATCTGATCTCCTCTTTCCGGATTAAAACCGATGGCGGCAGCTACCATTTCTTTTATCTGATTCACCCTCTCCTCCGAGAGAGGACCGTCTACCGCCACCGCCGCCGATAAACTCCTGATCTCCCCGGGAGCATAAAGTACCGTTTCTTCCGTCTGCCCCACTTCATAGTTCCGGATTGTCTCCTCTTTGGTATGCGTGCTTTCTCCTTCCGGAGAACTCATCCCCGGGTAAGTGCCTATGTTGGAAGCAGTTCCCGGTTCACCTTTGGCTCCCTGCGCGTCTTTACTGGTCTCCTTGATTACCTGTTCCGAACGAACTACCCCTTCATCGTCATAACTGATTTTGGTGATCTTCCGCTGGTCGAAATCCAGGTTGGAAGTAATCATGGTTACTACTTTCCCCTGGCCCAGGATACGCTCCAACATCTGCTGCACCCTTCGCTCCAGGTCCCTTTCAAACTGTCTCTTCAGCTCCTGGCGGTTCAAATACTGCTGAGTCACGCTGGTATCCTTGTCCAGCAGCGAAGGGTCGCTTAAAATATTGCCGTTCATATCGATAATATTCACGTTCTCTGGGGGCAGGTTTTCCACACTGCTGGATACCAGATATATAATGCCTTTAACCTGTTCCGGCTTGAGCCTGGCCAGAGGCTTGAGTTTCAACGCAATAGATGCCGAAGCAGGCCGTTCTTCTTCTATAAAAACGCTGGGTTCCGGCAGAACCAAGTGCACCCTCGCCTGTTCTACTTCCTTCAGTTGGACTATAGTCCGGCGCAGTTCTTCCTGCAGGGCTCGCTGGTAATTAATCCTCCTCTCCCATTCCGTGCTGCCTAACCGGGTCTGGTCAAAAATTTCAAACCCCACGCCTCCGGTGGTCAACACCCCGCTGCTCGCCAGCTGCATGCGCAGCTCATAGACCTGGTCCTTAGGCACCAAAACGGTACGACCTTCATCCGCCAGCCGGTAACTGACATTAAGTTCTTTAAGCTTTTCCACAATGGCGCTGGCGTCGGCCAGTTCCAGTTCGGTAAACAAAGGAGTGTACTCTACCCGTAAGGCCCACTGCAGAAACAGCAGCGCTGCTACTATCACGGCCGATACTGAGACGATCAAAGCGGTCTTCTGTGCTTTAGAGAGACTTGCCCATTTTTGCGTTAATTTTTCTCTGACTTCAGCGTAGTTCATATTCACACTCCCCGGTTACATGACCTGGCCAGCTTTAAGAGACTAAATCTGCATGCGGGAGATTTCTTGATAAGCTTCTATTATTTTGTTACGCACCTGAACCGTCAACTGCAGGGCCAAATAGGCCCGCTCCGTAGCCAGCATAACCTGGTGCAAGTCCTCTACTTCGCCTACAACGAATTTCTCCGCCAGCCGGTCGGCCTGTAACTGGAGTTCATTAACCTCTCCCAAAGCCTTCTGCAGAACTCCGGCGAACGACGGAGAAGAACCGGAAACTTCACGCTGCACCGCTTTACCGGTAATTTCCAGGGGTAAAGTGTTCGCAAAGGATACCTTCAATGTCGATTACCTCCTATCCCCGGCCAATTTCCAGAGCTTTTAAAGCCATCGATTTGGCAGCATTCAACGCTGTAACATTGGCTTCATAGGCACGGGTAGCCGTAATCATGTCTACCATTTCCGTGATAATGTTAATATTGGGCATGGCCACGTACCCTTCTTCATTGGCATCCGGGTGTCCGGGATCGTAAACCAAACGCGGCGGAGACTGATCTTCTGCTATTTCCACCACTTTTACACCCCGGCCGCGAAACCGGTTGTTCCCCGACTGGATGCTTTTATCCAGTTTCTCGGCAAAAACCGGTAACTTCCGGCGGTAGGGACCGCCCTCCTCGGTACGGGTGGTATTGATATTGGCTATATTACTGGAGATAATATCCATGCGCAGGCGTTCCGCCGTAAGTCCGGAAGCACTGATGGCCATGGACTGAAAAATCCTCACCTTTTATTTCCTCCCTTCATTTATCGCATAGCGCAACATGCCCAGACGGGCGTTAAGCAACTGGACTGCCGCGTTATAATTTATAGTGTTCATAGCCAGCTTGGCCATCTCTTCGTCTATGTCTACGTTGTTACCGTCGTTTCGCAAGGAAGTTGAATGGTCCCGCTGTACCTGAGGTTCTACCTGCCTCAGAGAAACTGGCATCGGCAGGTGTCGGGGATGAGTTTGCTCCAGTTCAATCTTTTTCTGCATGCCCAGAGCCCTCTTGAGATCTTCTTCGAAAGTCACATAAGCCTTCTTGAAACCAGGGGTATTGACATTAGCCAGGTTATGAGAAATAGCCTGCTGCCGCAAAGAAGCGGCCTCCAGAGCCTTCTCCAGCACTTGAAATGCCCTCTGGTTAAACATTATCTTCAAACTCATCCCTCCCGGAAACTTGTGCCGGCAAACACAAGCTATCTCTCTCCGACACGTTACCCTAATCTTAAAGTTAATTCAACAAAAATACTGGTATTTCCTGCATTCAGGGTAAAATTTCTGCCTTCGCTGTCGAATTTCGGCAACTAAAGAGCCAATAAAAAAAACGGCTTAGTGCCGTTCTAAGTCCTGTCATCCAGAAAGCGGGGAGCCGGTACCCATGAATGCCGGTAAGCCTTCACCGTTTCTCTCGCCTTCTGTACCTGTCCCAGGGTTTCTCTCGCTCTGGCCAACTCTGCCCGGGCGAGGTCTTCATTGCGCCGGTTTTCGGCCTGGGCTTTTAAAAGCATCTCCCGCTGTTCGTTTAACAGCCTGTTTATTTCTTGCCAGGTCTCTGCCGGAAGATAATTTCTGAGCTTTTCCCAGTCAAATTCGCTTAGCTGAAAATAAGAACAGAGGGCACTCCGGCAGTTTTCGATTTCTGCCTTAACCTCCTCCATCCGGACAAAAAGTTCCTGCAGAGACTCGCCTATGGCCGACACCCGCCGGTAATCGCCCCGGCGAATCCCCTGTTCCTGTTCCTGCAACGACTTCAGCAATGCCTGATAGTTTGCTAATTGTTGCCTATTAATTTCTAAAAATTTTGCCGCCAGATGTTCCGCCCGGTCAGCTTCAGCCACTCACATTCACTCCGTTGGTTGTGTAATTATGGGTCTGGTAAGTCTTGATGGCCTCTTTCCAGGCACCGGTCAGTTCCGTAGCTATTTCTACGACCTCCGCGATCATACTTTCGTCTTTTTTTATGTTGGCCTGGACCAGTCTCCAGTGCATATATTCATACAGGGAAAAAAGATTTTCGGCTACTTCACCGGCCTCCCGGTTAAGATTTACCATTAACTCCAGAAGAATATCCTGCGCCCTGCCCAAATAATAGCTCGCCCTGTCATACCGCTTGCTCCTCACAGCCTCCTGAGCCCGCCCGGCAAACCGGATAATGCCCTCGTAAAGCATCAATACCAGTTTTTCCTGGGACAAAGTCTCTATTTGGTTCTTTTGATAGGCCTGATAAGCTTTAAGCTGCATTAAAACCAACCACCTTTATTAGGACTTATTATCAGGGGCACCAAACCCAGGGAGCCCGGCAATCTGCCCGGCCAGCCAATTGCCCTGGTTCTGCAGGGTGGCAATGGCCTTCTCCATCTCCAAGAACTGGCGCTTGAGGTTGGCTTCCCGCAGTTTCAGCCTTTCCTCCAGCCGTGCAATCTGCTCATCTATATCCCGCAGAGTCTGTTCCAACCCCTGTTCTTTCGCCGACAAAACACCGGTCCCTGTAGTTATCAAGCTATCAATATAGGTTTCCAGTTCGGGTACAATCCCGTCTTTGAAAAAATTATAAACTGCCAGCGGATCTTTGTCTAAAGCTTCCTGTAGCTTGGTTTCATCTATATGAAGCTTGCCCGCCGGATCAAAGGAGAGCTCCTGACTTTCATCAGTAGTAGTAATTCCTATGTCGCCAAAACTCCGGTAAGTGTTATTGAGATCATATCTGTCCGAAGCCATTCTCTTTAAAGCATCCTGCACCCGCATTAGAGTCGGGTCGCCCTGCAGCTCTCCTTCTTCCAGCTTGGTGCTTATGAAGTCCATCACTGAATTGTACTGCTCTACAAAGGCCTTGATACTGTCTATAGCCTTCTGCGTATCGTTTGTCACAGTTAGGGTTTCTTGTATACCACTGTCATTTTTCAGGTAAAGGGTTACGCCTTCGATAGCGTCGCTTATTTCGTTGGTAGAACGCTGAACAGAAAGACCGTTTATGGTCAAAAGAGCGTCCTGCGGCGCTCTCAACTCCTCATAAAGGGCCGTAGACGTGGCACTGTCATAAATACCCAGGTCTTTTAGAATATCGCTTCCCGAAACATAGGCAAAAGACAGGGTACTGCCGGCTCCCGTCGAAGCGGCGGAAAGGACCAGGCGGTTGTCAATGATACTGGCCTCCGCCCCTACACCTTCCGTCTGGTTGATGGCATCTCGGATATCCGCCAGGGAAGTTGCGCCACTAACGGTCACCGTTACCCCGTTGATCTGGAATTCCCCGGACACCGGGCTGCTGAAATCTATACTGGCGGTCGAAGTCACCATATGGGCCTGGGCCAACTGTTGCACAACAATCTCGTACTTTCCCGTAGTTGCCCCCGTAGTAGCCGTAGCGGTAAAAACCGCTTCATTGCTGGAAGTCGCCGTTTTGCTGGTGAAGGTAGATTCCAGTTTTAGGTCGGTCAACTTGCTGCTCAAGCTATTAAGGCGCGTGTTCAGGTCCCGCCAAGCATCCCTTTCCGCTTCCAATTCCAGCTTGCGGGTCTCCAAACGCTGGACCGGTATCCGTTCAATTTCCATCAACTGCTTGATGATATTTTCCGTATCCAGGCCCGAAGCCAGGCCGCTGATGGTTAAAGTGCTCATTCTGTCTCCCCCTAAATCAGTTCATCAACCAGGAGCCCCACCATGTGCTGCATCTGGGCCGCCAGGTTGATGATCTTGTCCGGCGGGATCCGGCGAATAATTTTATCCTTCGCCTTATCAATAACCAGCACCACTATTTCTCCGCTCTCCCGGTCAATCTTGAACCGGAGTTGAATATTGAAGGTTTCTACCATCTGGTTGAGCTGCCTTACGGAGCTTTCCAGGGACTGGTGGTAAGAAAATTCCTGCCGCCGCCTTCTTTCATTTTCTGTATCGATCCTGGTCTTCTCCGCCTCCTGCACCTTCGCCTTCTGGGTGCGCTCCTGGATTTGATTCAATACGGAAGCGTCTACCCCCTGGATTTTCACTTTCTTCACCCCCTCGCCGGTCGGTAGTCAATGATTACCAGTCATGTTCCCCGGTTGACTGCTAACCGCTGACTGCCAGTCCCGGCATGAATTTTAAGCCGGCCGGCAGGAGGCCGGCCGGCTGGAAAATCCCTTACCTCAGCAGCTGGAGGATGTACTGCGGCTTCTGGTTGGCCTGGGCCAGCATGGCCGTGGCCGCCTGGGTGATAATCTGGTTCCGGACAAATTCCATCATTTCCTTGGCCATGTCCACGTCCCGGATGCGGGAACGGGCGGCGGTGATGTTCTCGGCAGCAACGCTCAGGTTGGTTATGGTATGCTCCAGCCGGTTCTGGAAGGCGCCCAGCTTGGAACGCTCCGAGGATACGTCCCTGATAGCCGCATCAATCGTATCGATGGCCGCCTTAGCCTGATCGGCATCAGTGACGTTAACTACTTCCACACCTAGTGCGCTGGCCCGCATATCGTTAAGGTCTAGGTCAATTCGCTGTTCGGCAGAATTATTAGCTCCAATCTGCACCGTGATACGACCGGAGGTATCCACCACGGCATCAAAGGTCAAGGTACCCAAGGTCCCGTCACCGTCGGCATCCAAATTCAACGATAGAATGTCCACCCTCAACCCATCGGCAGCATCTCCGGAGAGGCTAAGCGTCAGAGTGTTACCTACTCCGGCGGCTACCTGGCCGTTAATAGTTCCTTGGGCATCGGTTCCGGCATCACTGAGTACGGTAGTTGTGGTATCGGTGGCAGCCACCAATCCCAGGTCTCGCAGGAGGGAATTCTCCCCCGACACGTTGATGGTTGCGCTACTACCCACAGCAGTGGTGGCGAGGTTGAATCCCCCTGTTATTGTAATACCGTCAGTAACGTCGGCCGCCGGGTCAGCGCCAACAAGAGTAACCGTTACCTGTTCGTCGGCGGATCCAAGCGTAACGGAGGTCCCCCATAGTGAACTGGCGTCCGGATTAAGACTGCTTCCTACAAGGTTCCACGTAGTACCACCGTCAGTTGATTTCTCCAAAGCTAAAGTGTCTGTAGTGTTGTTGTAATTAAGCCGATATGTTGCGTTCGGGTCGAGGCCTTTAAATGCTGTTATTTCGGTAGCGATGTAATTGGTAGCAAGGGACACGTTGGCATCATAGGTAGCCGTTACTCCGGTCTGGCCGGAAATATTATTGATTTTAGTGGCCACCGTTGATAGACTATCTCCCGCTTCAATCTCTACCGTGTAACCGTTTATTACTAAAGTTCCGGCGGACGAAATAGTAGAATTAGCAGTAACTGCATCGAGCTTTGCCGCAGTAGCTGTCTGGGTTACCACAACTTTGTACACCCCGGCCTGAGTTTCACTGCCGCCAGTTACCCTAACGCCTGCTGCTAAATCATTGCTATTAACTACGCCTGTAGTGCTCGCTCCTCCTCCGACCGAAATGGCATTAGTACCGTCCGCTGTACCGTTCTGAGCACTGGTGTTAATCCCTGCCGTCCCGTTGAGCAGTTTCTTAGTGTTAAATTCGGTGGAACTGGCAATGCGGTCTAATTCAGCGATAAGCTGGTCCACTTCTTTCTGAATTTGGGCCCTGTCATCGTCAGTCAAAGTTTCATTAGAAGCCTGGACGGCAAGTTCTCGCATGCGCTGCAGAATGCTGTGAATCTCAATTAAGCCACCTTCTGCCGTCTGGATGAGAGAAATCCCGTCTTGGGCATTCCGGATAGCCTGGCTCAGACCCCGGACCTGGCTGTTCATTTTCTCGGAAATGGCCAGACCGGCAGCGTCGTCGGCCGCCCGGTTGATGCGCAAGCCCGAGGACAGTCTCTCGAGGGACTTGCTCAGGGCAGTGTCCACGCTTGAGAGATGCCGGTAGGCAGTAAGGGCGGACATGTTCTGGTTGATTCTCATCGTATCATCCTCCCTGATAAAAGTTTCGGCATCCTTGCCTTTATTGTTTTAAATCCCTACTTCGCGGCCGCGATAGGTTGGGATTTAAAACCCAAACCCTTTCATTATTTCATTATCGGCTGCCTGCAGTAAAAACTTTAGTCCCCGGTATAAAAAATTCAGTCATCTGCTTTCTTCTTTTCTGGTAGACGCTGAGTGGTGAGCCCCTGGCCTAAAAGCTCCTCTACCATTTTTTTGTCCAGCGCTGCCGCCCTCACGTTTTCCTGCCGGACGCTTTCCACCAGCTCCTGCCGGACAATGGAAATTTCCCTGGGCGCTTCAATACCCAGTTTGACTACTTCACCTTCCACTCCCAGCACTGTCACCCGGATGTTGTTCCCAATAATAATGCTCTGGTTAGTCTTGCGGGCTAAAACCAGCATGACCGTCACCCTGCTTGGCCGCAGCGCTGCTCCGCGGTCCGGTTAAAAAGCGGTTCCTGGATCCCGTACGGGGAGTCGGACAGGATAACCTGTTTCCCTTGCCGGTTCCTGGTATTAATTACCAAGGGGGCTAACAGGTTGGCGGTAACCCGGAGTGGTTCCCCTTCCCGCACCGATACTATGGCATATACGCACACTTCTTTTGGGTCTCGGATTTCCAGTTGCCCGACCACTTCTTCCGGCAGGTCAACCTCATAGTCCGGTACAAACACAAAGGGGTCTGCTACCAGAAAGGCCACCGACGGCTCCTCTGCTGCCTGCAGCCAGTGGAAGGCCGGGTTATTCGGTACCGGCAGTAAGGCATACTCTTTAAGCTCTTCAAAGCCCAACAGCCCTTCCGGGAAAAAACGCATATCTTCTTCTCTGACCTCCAGGGTACCAAAGCGAACGGTCTCCAGTTTCACCGATCTCACTCCCTTCCCCTATCAGCGGAGAAAATCGACTAAACTCTGTTGCATCATCCGCGCCGCGGTGGCCAGGGCGGCCTCGTAAACGCTCTGCTGCATTTTGTACTCCATGACTGCCCGCGCAAAATCGATATCTTCCAGCTTGGACAAAAGACCCCGCAGGTTGACTTCTTCCGCCAGGTAACGCTCTTTGGCCGCCTCCAGCCGGTTGACCCGCGCCCCTATAACTGAGCGCTGTTCAAGAATCCTGTCAAGGCTTTCATCTATTTCCTGCAATGCATCCGGCGGGAGTTGCTGCCCCTGTTTTAAAGTCTCTTGCAAAGAAATCAGCCGGTCAAAGAGCTGCTGCCCGCCGAAGACCTGGGTCCCGGTAATGTTCACGGCAAAGTCAATGCCGGGCGCCACCTCCTGTAATCGCTCACCATCATCTCCCTGATAGAGTACCTGGCCGCCCTGGAATACGTAAGGAGGGCCCTGGGTCCGGTGTCCGCCGAAAACATATATTCCTGCATATTCGGTATTGGCTATTTCCACCAGGTGGGTGACCAACTGCTCAATTTCCCTGCCGATAGTTTCCAGCTCCTTCGAAGTATGGCTGGGGTTCCCGGCATAGACCACCAGTTCTCTAATCCTCTGTAACACGGCGGTGGCATTACTCAAAGCCGTTTCCGTAGTCTGCAGCCAGGATAAAGCATCATCCACGTTTTTGGCGTACTGCCGGTTTTCCCCCAAAGCCGTTTTCAGGGCCATAATTCTGGCCGCAGCGACCGGGTCATCGGAAGGGCGGCTGACTCTTTTCCCCGAAGAAAGCCGGTTATGTTGCTCGTTTAACCTCTCCAGGTTGCGAGCCATATTGTTCTGCACCGTGCGGTTAAGCATCTTGTTGGTTACCCTCATAATTTACAACCCCTATCTACCCGTTCGGTTTATCAATATATCCAGCATTTCATCGATAACGCTGATTACCCGGGCGGCGGCAGCGTAAGCCTGCTGGAACTGGACCATGTTGGCTAGTTCCTCATCGAGGGAAACCCCCGCAACAGCTTCCCGCCGGGTTTCCAACTGTTCCAAAACGTGTTCCTGCACCTCCACCATCCTGTTGCCCTCGTCAGTCTGGACCCCCAGTTCTGCTACTATATTCTGGTAATAGTCACCGAAGGTAAAGGTGGGATTCCCTCCTTCAGGAAAAACACGCTCCCTGCTCAGCCGAGCTATCTCCAGAGCTATCGAACCGTCTCCCGGTGCCCCTGGCTGAGAGGCGGCGCCGATAAAGGCCGGATCGGCCAGAATGTCGTTGCTCACAGCTATATGACTGGCCGGTTCCGGGTCCCCGTCGAGGGGAACAAAGAAGTCGCGGCCAGCCTGCCCGTCCAGACCGTAGCCGGTTCGGTGCAGGCTGTTAACCTCTTCCGTTAACTTCCGGGCCAGGTCATTTAATTTTGCCCGGTAGGCAGGCAGCACTTCGTTGAAACTCTGCAGTAAACTCGTTAGCCGCCCGCCGGTCAGGCCGACCTCCGCTTGATCTCCTTTCCACACGACTTTTACTTCCTGCGGTCCGACCACCGTTTCCAGTGCCTGCACTGTTCTCGCCTGAAGAAGAGGTTTCCCCTGCAGATAGATTTCCACCCGGCCGTCAGACCGCTTTTTTACCTGGTAATCCACCAGCTCGGCCAGCCGGTCCAACAACAGGTCCCGCTTGTCCAAAAAATCGTTCGGCTGTTGCCCCGAACTTTTCACCCTCATTATGCTTTCATTCAGCGTGTGTATCTCCTGTACCAAAGAGTTAACCTGCTGCACTTTGGTTTCAATTTCCTGCCGCATCTCCTGAGCCAGGGTTTCCAACTGCCCGTAGGCCAGCTTTATCCGGTCCGTTAAAAACTTGGCCTTCTCCCGCAGGTTTACGCGAGTTGGGACACTTTCGGGATGCTTGCTCAATTCCTGCCAGGCGGCCCAGAACTCCTCCAGCACGGTATTTAGCCCGCTTTCGGTCGGTTCCAGGAAGATATCCTCCACCTGCTGCAGCACTTCCCGCCGGCTGTCCCAAAAACCAAAACGGTGTTTTTCATGGCGAATCTGGGCATCCAGAAATTCGTCCCGTACCCGGCGGATTTCGACTATT
>NZ_BDGJ01000111.1:0-6432 GCF_002207765.1 Calderihabitans maritimus | reverse complement strand
AGGGTATACGGCTCGGTAGCCGCCATAATTGCCTGCTGGCGGCTGTAACCGGGTGTATTCGCATTGGCTATATTATGGCCTGTAACTTCAAGGGCTTTCTGCTGGGCTTTTAACCCCCTGACCGCCGTCACCAAGCCGAAAAAGGTGGAAGACATCTCTTCACCTGCTTTCTTAAACCGTTTGATTTAGCGTGGAACTGGGAATTACCTCCACTTCTCCTGTGGACCGGTATGTAAGCCTGTGTTGCGGGTGTAAATAAGTCAACAGCCGGTTGACCAGGGCTAATGACTGGCGTATCAGCAGTTTGTTTAACTCATTAATCTCATGAAGCCGGTGGTAGTTTTCCCCCAGTTCCCGGGAAAGCTGAGCCAGCTTCTCCCCGCCCTCGGGTAGGTTCTGATCCAAAATCTGGCTCAGGGTACACTGCCGGGGAAGGTTTAACCTGCCGGCCAGCTCCTGGTGCAGTTGCATCCTTTTCTGCTCCGCTTTCACCAGTTCGGTTCCCAGTATCTCCTGCTCTTTAGTTATACGGCTTACGGCAATGATGTCGTTTTTCTTAAGGGCCGCGGTTTCCCGGTTGCCCAGCTCAATTAATTCCTTCACCAGCGAATTCTGGCGCTCCATTACCTCCCGGAGAGAAATTAAGAGCTCTTTCATTGATAATCACCTTTTCTCCCTAAAATTCTCCAGCAGCTTTTCAGCGATTTTTTCCGCCGGTATCCGGTAAGTGCCTTTTGCCAGTTCCTGTTGCAGTTGTTCCACTCTCGCCGGCCGTATTTCCGGATACTCGGCTGCCTTCCGTATAAGCCCCTGTAGTTCTCGTGCCTCGGAAGACAGGTTAACGGTATCGCTGGTTAAAGCGTCCGGTTTTTTCACTTTCCGATTCTTGTCTCCAATATGATTCAAATAAGTCCTGGCAATTTCAGCATAAGTTTTGCGCTCAATTTTCAACCCGTCCACCTACCCTCAAACCTTTTTCATAAATATACATCGGAAAGAAAAAGCTATAACTTTATAGATCACCACAGCAATATTTTGTTCCAGCTCTCTCGCTTGATATTTTTCCCAAGTTGATGGAACATTGGTCTCTCCATTTCTACTCCCTCTAATAGGTTTTGTGGAATTGACAAATGAGTTACTTTTCGGTCAGCGAAAGGATTTCCGCGGTTATTCGGTTAAGAGGAACCACCCGGTCGACGACTCCCGCTTCAATAGCAGCCCGGGGCATCCCGAACACCACGCAAGTGCTTTCATCTTCGGCAATAGTTATGCCTTCCCGGGCTTCGATGGCCTGCAGCCCCCGAACCCCGTCGTTTCCCATACCGGTCAGTACTACTCCCAGGCAGCCGCCGCCAAAAATTTCTGCCGCCGCAAGCATGGTCACATCCACCGAAGGTTTAAAGCGGGTCTCCAGGGGAAAATCATCCACCAGCCTTACCCGTACTCCGTCCGGACTCAAACGAAAGACAGTATGCCGGCCGGCAGGGGCCACCAGCGCTCTTCCCGGTCTGATCAGGTCGCCTTCTTCCGCTTCTCGCACTTCAATCTGGCTGCGTTCGTTCAGCCTCTCCGCTAATGGCCTGGTAAAGCCCGGGGGTATATGCTGCACAATCACAATTCCCGCCGGAAAATCCGCCGGCAAACGGGGAATAATTTTAGCTAAGGCAGCAGGCCCTCCGGTTGAGGCGCCGATCACCACTAACTCCACTTTCCGGGCCTGGCGCCGGGAGCGGAAGACGGTCGGCCCTACCGGTTTTTTGTCAATTTCCTTCTTAACCCGCACGTCGGCGGCTGTTTTGACTTTGAGCACCAATTCCGGCGCTAGGCGGACAAAATCGCCGCGACCCGTCGGTTTGGTTACAAAATCTACGGCCCCCAGTTCCAGCGCCCTGACTGTTTCATACGCTCCCTGTACCGTTAAGGCACTGACCATAACCACCGGTAGGGGAAAGCGCTCCATTATCTCCTGCAGAGTCTCCAGCCCGTTCTTACCCGGCATTTCCACATCAAGGGTAACCACATCCGGCCGCAGGCGCGGAATTTTATCCAGGACCTCCAGGCCGTTCCGGGCAAACCCTACCACCTGTATGCCCGGATCCTTATCTAACATCTGGGTGATAATCCTGCGCATGAGGGCGGAATCATCAACAACCAACACCCTAACTGGCTCTTTCAATGCGGTCAACTCCTACTCTTTCCACCAGTCCACCGGGATCCAAAATCAAAGCCACTCGCCCGTCACCAAGAATGGTAGCCCCGGCAATACCCGGTACCTGGCCGATATAGTTGCCTAACGGTTTGATTACAATCTCCTGTTCCCCGATGAGATCGTCCACTATAAATCCCATCCGCTTCTCTCCCAAACCTACTACCACTACCGGGAGTTCATCTCTCGATTTTTCGCCTGTCTTCTCATACCCGAGCACCTTTCCCAACTGATACAGCGGCAAAACATTGCCCCGGAGCAGGACCACCTCCCGGCCGTGGATTCTTTGTATTTCGGCCCGGTTCACATTAATAATTTCCACTACATTTACCAAGGGGAAGGCAAGCACCTTATCCTGGACATAAACCAGTAAAGAGCGGTTAATAGCCAGCGTAAGAGGCAGTTTTATGGTAAACTTGGTTCCCTTGCCTACCTCCGTCTCTATGTCGATCATACCGTTAATCCGTTCTATATGATTACGGACAATGTCCATTCCGACTCCTCGCCCGGATATATCGTTTACTTCCCGGGCCGTAGAAAAACCGGGAGCAAAAATAAGGTTAATTATCTCCTGCCGGGTCATCCGCTCCGCTCTTTCTTCAGTTATTAACCCTTTTTCTAAGGCCCGGCGCTTTACCTCCCTAGGGTCGATCCCCCTTCCGTCGTCTTCCACCGTAATGACAATCTGGTTCTCTTGATGATAAGCGTTCAATTTAAGCAGGCCTTTGGCCGGCTTCCCCAGTTTAAGCCTTTCCTGGGGCGTCTCCAAACCATGATCTATAGCATTTCGCAGCAGGTGAATCAAAGGATCTCCGATTTCTTCGATAACAGTGCGGTCCAGTTCTGTTTCCCGTCCCTCAATGACCAGCTCTACTTCCTTCTCTGCCCTCTGAGCCAAATCCCGCACCATACGGGGGAAACGGTTGAAAATCTGCTCAATAGGCAGCATCCGGGCCTTCATGATTTCATCCTGTAACTCCATGGAAATTCGGCCTATATGAACGGCAACTTCTTCCAGCGTATCCATGAGGTCGCCGGAGCCAATCTTTTCCCGCAGCCCGTTGCCTAATTCCTCCAAACGCGTTCTTTCAATTACCAGCTCCCCGACCAGGTTCATCAAATTCTCTAAACGCTGGACGTCTACGCGTACCGTTTGGCTTACCCGCTTGAGAACTTTCTCTTTGGCTGACTGCCGGCCTCTTCCCGCCGCCTTTTCCTGTGCCGCCGGTTGAACGCCCGCCTCTGTCAAATTGCCTAAAATTATAGGTTTTACCGTAACCGAGGCAATTTCCGAAACCGATTTAATGATATTGGAGATACGCTCGGCTTCGTTCCTGGTAATGATAACTAAATCGAAGCGGTCGTCAAATTTTTCATCTTCGATTTCCTCGGTACTCGGCACCGTCTTAATGACCTCTCCTGCATCTTTAAGATTATTAAATACTAAGAAAGCTCTTACCGATTTCATCTGGCAGTCCGGGGCCAGTCTTACCGTAACCTGATATACGTGGTATCCTTTAGCTTCGGCGGTGCGAATTAAGTTTTCCTCTACTTCATTCAAATCAATTTTCCGGGGGGCTCCCGGTTCACCGGTCTTTTCCTCCGCCCTTTCTCCCGGGTCGGCTTTCTTTAACCTCTCAACTATATCGGGAACACCTTCTCCTTTTTCCTCTCCATTAGCTATCTCATCCTTTAAAACACGGAGAATATCGAGACACTCCAAGAGAAGGTCAATAATCTCCCTGGTAACTTCTAACTCTCCGTTTCTAAGTTTATCCAGAACATTTTCCATTTCGTGGGTCAACGTGGCCATTTTTTCAAACCCCATCGAAGCCGAGGAACCTTTCAAAGTATGAGCCGCCCGGAAAATGTTGTTCAGCAGGTCTTGCCCCTTTCCTTCCTGCTCCAATCGCAAAATATTTTCGTCTAAAATTTGTAATTGTTCTTCCACTTCATCCAAGAAAATACTTAAATACTGGCTGACATCAAAATCGGAAGTCATGTTAACAATTCCTCCTGACCTTCCAGGGCCGAGGCAATCTCCCGCCCCGCTTCCTCCTGTAATTCTTTTTTCTCATTTTCCCGGAGTATTTTTTCGACATCCAGCAGGATGATTAATCTGTCCTGCCACTTTCCGACTCCCCGGAGATAAGCCGTATCTATGCCGGTAATCATGGCCGGAGGTAATTCTATGCTGCCGGCCGGTAACCGCAACACTTCCAAAACCGCATCTACAATCATACCGACGGTAATGTCCCCCATTTGTATTACCATTATTCTCCAAGCAGAAGTTCTTTCCCCCACCGGCAGGCCAAAACGCTTTCTCAAATCGATAACCGGTACAATCCGGCCTCGAAGGTTTATAACACCTTCCACAAATTCCGGTGTCCGGGGAACCTCCGTAATGTCCTGCATGCGAATTATTTCATGAACCACCGAAATCTCTATACCATAGGTCTCTTCTCCCAGTTTAAACACCACCAGCTGTTCCTCTGCTCGTCCTGTCACCTGCTGTTCTGCCAAGCCTGCTTCCCTCCCAAAAAATTTTTCCATAAAACACCACCTTGTGTGTTATATTTTTCAATACTATTTGACAAAATCCTCTAACATTCTCTTCTGTCAACAGTCACAAGAATAAAAATTTTTATTAGGGTTATGATAAATAACGGATTATTTATGGCAGCAACAGGATCAAAAGAAAGGAGGACTTTAAAATGGTAGGAAGAGTCAGCCGGACCAATGAACCTATCGGCAGGGTAAAATGTGTGGTAAACACATGTCACTATTGGGACAACGGTGATGTATGCAAAGCTTCATCCATTGAAATTCAGCCTCCCGGAGCGAGAGACACGGAAACAACTGACTGCGCCACTTTTGCTCCGAAAGAGATGTGACCAAAAAGACCGGGGTATCCCCGGTCTTTTCCTTCTCATCAATATCTTATCCGGTAACGGTAACGGCGGGAACCGTAAAGGCGACTGTGCCTTCTCCTGTTCACCAAGGTTCTCCGCAAAAGATTTAGTACCCAAAGGACTAACATTACGAAAGTAACGCGGAACCACCAGTCACGGAAAGTAACCAATTTCTTAACCCGGTTCTGGGCTATCAGGGGTACCTCTCCGATTTTTTCCTCTCCTAAGAAATATATTATTTTACCTACCTCCTGACCTGCCTGTACCGGTCTTAAAACCTGAGACAGTTCTATCTTCTGCTGTGGTACAAGTTTGGAATCTTTCGGCAAGAGATAGTGGAAGGAATTTTTAGCTACCACCTTCACCGTGTCTCCCCGGCCAACATTGACTTCGGCTATTATATCGCCGGCCTCTATCAATTGAAATTTCCGGAAATTTTCAAACCCGTAATCTAGTAATTCCTCTGCATCCTTCCAAACCTTATCACTGGTACTGTTAAAAACCAGGGTCAGAAATTCCTGATCCTCCCTTTTGGCAGAGGCCACCAAACACCATCCGGCTTCCGAAGTATACCCGGTCTTAATACCGTTAGCCCCTTCATAATAGTTCAGAAGTTTATTCAGGTTTAATAATTGGCTCTCCCAGCTCTGGCCTCTCCAGGGACGAGTTTTAGTCCCCACTATCTCCCTAAATTTCGGGTTTTCCATCGCAGCCCGAGCAATTAAAGCCATATCATAAGCGGTAGTATAATGATCAGGTGCCGGCAAACCGTGGGGATTGGCAAAATGGGAAGCGGTTGCTCCCAATTCTTTTGCTTTCTCATTCATCATTTGAACAAATTCTTCTACCGTGCCGCCTATATGTTCAGCAATGGCCAGCGCGGCATCATTAGCGGAATTAAGCATCATGGCATAGAGCAGGTTTTCCAGAGGCTGCTTCTCCCCCGGTTGGAGCCATACAATTGTACCTTCTACCTGGGTAGCTCTTTCGCTAACCGTTACCAGGTCGTTTAAATATCCTTTTTCCAAAGCAATTAGAGCAGTCAGTATTTTAGTGGTGCTGGCCGGCGCTACCCGCTTACGAGCATTCTTTTCATATAAAACCTTTCCTGTTTCCATGTCCACCAACAGCCCGGTAGAGCCGGTAATCTCCGGTTGGGCAAAAACTGCAGGAACAAGTGATAGCAGAATAATTGTCCCCAAAATTGCAGCTACAAACGGTTTGACTAATTTCAACAATTTCCCTCCTTGTATGATATGACCAACGGCTAAATTTCCAGTTGGTCATTTATTTTGTCGTAAAAAATGTTTGACC
>NZ_BDGJ01000110.1 GCF_002207765.1 Calderihabitans maritimus | reverse complement strand
GAATTCTGGGAATACGTACGAGGCCTGCTAGCAGCCAGATACGAAAAAATCGATTCAATCCCGGTAGTAATTAACGGAGACGAAGCATCGTGGATACGGGAAGGCGCCCAGGCCTTTAAAAACGGATTTTACCAGATTGACCGCTTCCACATATCGAGAACTATAACAGAAGCTCTACGCGGGGACAAAGAACATCTTCGTGAAGCCCAGAAAGCCTTAGCAAAAGACGACATGGCTCGGTTACTGATTACGGTGACTGAAGCATGTCAAAAAGCCAAAGACCCTGAGGCAAGGGAACGGCTGAAACAACTGCGTGAAACCTTGGTTGATCAACATGAGTACATAAGAGACTACCGCCAGCGATTACGGGAGGCAGGATTTAAGGTTT
>NZ_BDGJ01000109.1 GCF_002207765.1 Calderihabitans maritimus | reverse complement strand
CTGAGGGAGATTTGCGGATTTGACCCGTGGTTGGGGGAACGGGCGGTTCCGCCGTCTCACGTATACAGCCGTTTTTGCCGGAAACTTATGGAACACATCGACGAAATAGAAAAAATATTTACCCGTTTGGTGGACGAAATAAGCAAACTGTTACCGGATTACGGGCGGATCCTGGCCGTGGACAGCAAAGCCATTAACAGTCTGAGCCGAGGCAAGAAGCAGGAAGGAGCGTCAC
>NZ_BDGJ01000108.1 GCF_002207765.1 Calderihabitans maritimus | reverse complement strand
GTAATACCGTCTCACTTGTTCAAATTATTTTGGTTAACCAAAAACAACTTTGGGTGGAGTATAACGGCAGGTATTAACGCGGTCTACTGGAGTCATGAAAAGGAAGTATTCAAATTGCGCCCCCATGTGTTAGGTAAAGTCGATTGCCCATACGGGTCTCGCTTAGATTACAATTTATCCAATCTCTTCTCGTTTGCGACTGTTTCGGTGCAGATAGAAAAGAGGCTATTAAACGGCATGGATGAAACCTATGAAGCTCAACTCAAGCAAAATGACATTAATTTTTATCCTTTCCACCGCCAATTTATTCTGAGTTTATGCCTAACGACAGGGCTTCAGATGGTGGTGTGGGACGAGGGGGCAGTTCCACAGTTCTTGGCCTATTACTGGTTCCCCCAGGAGATTGATGCATCGCCCAGTAGCGATTTTATGCTTATGGGCTTACTGAAACTCATCGCAACCCGAAACGGTAAGCAAGGGCCTTCGCTTGCGGACCCCTACCAGAACGCCGAGGAAGCTTTACTAGAGGCCCTGGACTTCTCCCAAAAGGAAAGCAAGAATTCAGCCGCTCCAACTGGAGTGTCCTACATGGCCAAAGGACTCCTGTACTTGGTAGCCAAGCGGAACTGGAGGCAACATCTGCGGGGCATGTGGCCCGGCCTAACCCGGCTGGCATTCCTCGAGTTCGAGCTAACAGAGCCCTGGCAGTATTACCTATGGCGAACCGAGTACGGCACCAACGTGAGTGAATATCCGCCGCTGACCAAACATTGGGAGGATCTTCGGAAGGAAGCGTTTGACTGTAAGAACACTGGGCTACCTACAATCCTAAGGGAAGACCCGATTCTGATGCTCCTGTTTATTATGACATATCCCTACCGTGCCACGCCGGGGGTTGTGAAATGGTCAGATAAGATGTTACGGAAGTTCTAAGCCTTCGGACTTATCCTATGAGTTTTCCCTTGGGAGTAGAATAGTTGGGAGGTGAGTTCGGCGCTCTCATCGAGCTGGTACATACTACGCAACAACCGAGGGGATCACGCCCCTCGGTTCGCCTATTAATCAGGAGATAAGTTGTCATCAACTTGAAATGCTTCAGGTTACGGTCGGTCAGCTGTTCCAGGACAGTTTCCACGCGGTAACCGGGCCGAGAAGACATCTCCAGATTTAAGAACCACAATGCCCTTGCTAAATTCGCGGGCCTGACCTGGCGGCAGCATCAGTCCAGCAAATTTTCTGCCGAGGATATCCCCCTCACCAGGTCCGGTAATTATTACTTACGGTACTACCTCATTGAAGCGGCTAA
>NZ_BDGJ01000107.1 GCF_002207765.1 Calderihabitans maritimus | reverse complement strand
ACTTTATTCGGGGTTTGCAAAAAATGAAATTACGCTGCGCGCTGGCCCTGATAGTGATGCTAGCGCTGGCGGTGGGGCGAATACGGGAAAAACGCGGGATGAATTTGCGGAGCCTGGTCAAAGTGGCTTGACCGGTTATCAACTAAAAAAAACGAAAGCTGAACAAGGAAGAACAACAAAAATAGGGATAGGTATGTCCTTTTTCAGATGGTTCTATGGAAAACAGTGACAATTAAACTATTATCAGGTTAATCTCCCGCCCTATTAGGACTCAATTGCTTCGAAC
>NZ_BDGJ01000106.1 GCF_002207765.1 Calderihabitans maritimus | reverse complement strand
AAGTGCTTCTCAAACCCAAAGGCTTCATCTAAACGTGCATTCACTCTTTCCACAGCCGTACGTTTTTTGTAGATTGTCTTCCATTTGTAGCTGGACCGCGCCAATGGGGTGAAGATTCGCCGGTCTTCCGCCAGGGAAACCCGCACCCCACTGGCTGCGGAACACTGGTCCATACCCCG
>NZ_BDGJ01000105.1 GCF_002207765.1 Calderihabitans maritimus | reverse complement strand
AGAGTAGCAAAACCCTCAAATTCTACGAAAAAAAGAGTTTGGGGGAGTTAGAACCAAAATATTGAGATAGGAGGTATTATCGATGCGTACCAAGTCACTTGTTTTAGCTGGCTTATTTGCCGCGATTACGGCTATTTCCGCTCAAATTTCTATTCCGCTCTCCTTCACTCCTGTACCCATCACCATGCAGGTTTTGGCAGTTTGCCTGGCGGGGGGGATTCTTGGGGCTCGCCTGGGGGCAGTCTCGCAACTTGTTTACATTTTATTGGGGGCTTTTGGCATGCCGGTTTTTGCCCAGGGAAAAGCAGGTCTAAATGTATTGTTTGGTCCCACCGGAGGATACATAATAGGTTTCGTTATTGCCGCCTATGTGATCGGCCTGGTGATTGAAAAGAGGATGACGTATTTATCAACTCTGGTTGCAATGTTTTTAGGCTTGGTAATAATTTATTTCCTGGGTACAATTCAGTTAAAGTTCGTACTAGACTTGACCTGGCAAAAGGCTTTGATCTTTGGTGTCGGGTGGTTCTTGCCTTTAGATATTCTAAAAATCTTTATAGGGGCTGCTCTGAGCGTTTCGGTACGCCGGGCTCTGGTTCAAAGTGGTATGATAGCCAATCAACAGGGAATGTCTGAGGAGACGGCATGAGACTGAGAGCTCATCATTTACTATGCTTGCAGGGCTTTCGCGGTCTAGGATATGACGAGCGCTTTGTTCTAGTTACCCAAGAGGTTTTGGAAATTTTGCGAATAAACCCGAGTTTGCATGTAAAATTAGTGGATGAACCTGATATTTTATGTGCTGCCTGTCCTCACCACCGGCGGGGGCTCTGCACCAGAAACGGTCCAAATACCGAAGAAAGGGTCCGGTGGCAAGATCGCGAGATTCTAAAACTATTAGGATTGGAAAACGGTTGTGAGGCAACCTTTTCCTGGTTATTGAAGACGGTAGGAAACAAGATAGCTTCTAATGATTTAGACCGTTTATGTACTAATTGCCAGTGGTACAGTCTTGGATATTGCTGGGAGGGAATAGCATCATTGAGAGATCAGGCTTGACTGGAAGCCTGATCTTTCTGCATTTTTGCGGGGTCATAAAGGAGAGAATTAATTGGGAAAAGAATAGTTCATTAATCCAATGTTACCGGGAGGAGATGGGCTATGTACCGTAATATTACTGATATTCCTGGAATTAAAGTAGGCCATGCTACGGATGAAGCCGCTCTCACCGGCTGTACCGTAGTCTTAATGGAAACCGGGGCTACGGCCGGTGCGGATATTCGTGGTTCTGCACCAGGTACTAGAGAAACTGACCTGTTGCAAACCGGGCGTTTAGTAAACCGGATTCATGGGATTGTTTTAACGGGAGGGAGTGCTTTCGGTCTGGATGCTGCCGGAGGAGTCATGCGTTATTTGGAAGAACGAGGGATCGGCTTTGATACTGGTGTCGCTCGCGTTCCTATAGTCCCGGCGGCGGTATTATTTGATTTGCACATTGGCGATCCGAAAGTTAGACCGGATTGGGAAATGGGTTATAGGGCCTGCCTCGATGCTAAGGAGGGACCGCTGCCCGAAGGGAATGTAGGAGCAGGTACGGGTGCCACGGTAGGAAAGTTAATGGGTATCCAGTGGGCTACCAAGGCGGGAATAGGGAATTGGTCGGAGCGTGTTGGGTCCGAACTTATTATTGGTGCTTTAGTAGCGGTGAATGCTTTAGGAGAGGTGATTGACGAAAACGGCCAAATACTGGCGGGTTTAAGACAGCCGGAAGGGTCACCTTTTGTCAGTACTCTGGAAAAAATGAAAGAATACCAGAGCCGAGGATTCACCTTTAGCAATACTACTCTGGCGGTGGTGGCCACCAATGCCAGGCTCTCCAAGGAGGAAGTGAATAAAGTAGCCCAAATGGCCCATAATGGATTGGCGAGAAGCATCAGACCGGTACATACTATGTATGACGGTGATACCGTATTTGCCGTTTCTCTAGGGGAGGTAGAGGCTGATGTTAGCTTGGTTGGCTCGATGGCAGCGGAGGTGCTGGCAAAGGCTGTAAGAAGAGCGGTGCTATGTGCCCAATCAGCCGGCGGAGTACCTGCGGCGTCCGAATTAAAGACGTGAGGAGCAATAGCAAACCGGAATCAATCTTACTCGCTCTAATTGATTTATAAAATGCTTTCTGGTAAAATATTGCTAACTTTAATGGCGAGAGCATGTACGAAGGAAGGTACACTCAATGCTGTTAGCCTTTGATGTAGGAAACACAAATATTGTACTGGGAGTATACAGGGGTAAAAAATTGTGGAACTACTGGAGGGTATCTACTGATCCCCATAAGACGGCTGATGAATTGGGAATCTTGGTGAAAAGCTTATTCGACTATGCCGGGCTTGACTTGCAAATGATTGATGCCGTTGCCATCTCCTCTGTTGTACCTCCTCTTATTTTACCGCTGGTGGAATTTGCCCGTGAATATTGTAAGGTTAGTCCTTTGGTGATAGGGCCCGGAGTGAAGACGGGAATGCCTATTAAATTCGATAATCCCCGAGAAGTAGGAGCTGACAGAATTGTCAACGCGGTTGCCGCCTATGAAAATTACGGCGGTCCGGTTATTGTAGTTGACTTTGGCACGGCAACCACCTTTGATGCTATTTCGGCGAAGGGTGAATATTTGGGAGGCGCGATAGCTCCGGGTATAGGTATATCTACTGAAGCATTATTTGAAAAAGCAGCCAAGCTCCCCCGGGTAGAGTTGGTTCGGCCGACTTCAGTTATTGGGAAGAATACGGTGGCCAGCATGCAGGCTGGTATAGTATTCGGTTTCATCGGCCAGATTGAAGGTATCGTTTCTCGCATGAAAAAAGAGTTGAAAGGAGATGCCTTTGTAGTGGCTACTGGAGGACTGGCTGAATTGTTTGCGCGGGAAACGCCAGTAATAGATAAGATGGATCCCCTATTAACTCTAGAGGGAATTCGAATAATTTACGAACGTAACAACCCTGATTGATTATCAGGGTTTTTTAGTGTTTAGATAAGTTTTTCGGGTATCAGGATAAACTAGACATAAATTCAGAACAGGAGAATCGAGTATGAAAATTGGGAATGTCGAATTGGAAAATCAAGTAATTGCTGCTCCTATGGCCGGCATTTCCGATAAAGCTTTTCGCATCTTGGCTAAAGAAGCCGGATGCGGGCTTGTGCTAACCGAAATGATAAGTGATAAGGGGCTTGTTTACGGTAACCAGAAGACTTGGGAGATGCTGGACCTTTCTGGAGAACGTGGGCCCATCAGTGTCCAAATTTTCGGTTCGGAGCCGGAGACCATGGCCGAGGCGGCCCGCATAGTAGTGGAGAAGGGCGCCAGTGTCGTAGATATCAACATGGGATGTCCCACACCGAAAATTGTTAAAAACGGTCAAGGAGCTGCTTTAATGAAGAATGTAAAGCTGGCAGGCGAGATCGTGCGTAGTGTAGTTAAGGCAGTGACCGTACCAGTTACGGTTAAAATGCGTAAAGGCTGGGATGAAGAAAATGTAAATGCAGTGGAAGTAGCTAAGCGAGTTCAGGAGGCAGGGGCGGCGGCAATTACAATTCATGGGCGTACCCGCTCTCAGTTTTACGCGGGGGAGGCCGATTGGAACATAATTCGAGAGGTAAAAAAAGCTGTAGATATTCCCGTTATTGGGAATGGAGATATCTGGACACCCCAGGATGCCGAGCGTATGTTAAGGGAGACCGGTTGCGATGGAGTTATGATTGGTAGGGCGGCTCTGGGTAATCCATGGATTTTTCGACGTACCGTAATTTATTTGAAGACAGGAGAACTTTTGCCTGAGCCTTCTGCGGGCGAAAGGATTGAAATGGCATTGCGGCATTTAAACATGGTAGTAGAGCTAAAAGGAGAGAAGGTAGGTGTACAGCAAATGCGCAAGCATATTGCCGGGTACATTAAAGGTTTGAGGAATGCTGCTCAAATGCGGAATAAATTAAACAAATTGGAAACAGTATCTGAGGTGCAAAAAGTGTTATATGACTACCTGAAAAATTTAGAATCGCAAGATTAAGGACAAACCGAAAATGGTTTGTCCTTAACTTGCTTATAACGGGAAACACTGCTAAAATATAGGTAGCCTAAATGCACACAATTTTGTGCACATAGTAAATTTTGCCGGGGTGGAAGCCTATGGATTTTGTTCGCATAGGGGATAAATTAATTAGCCGGAACAAGATTGAAAATTTTATCGATAGGATTCTAGAAATGAGGGTTCAGGGTCTATCGCAGCAGGAAGTGGCGAAACATTTAAATATTGATCGTTCTTTTATTTCTCGTCTGGAACGTTTGGGCGAAGTGCGCAAGGGGCAGAGAATAGCTATTGTAGGTTTTCCTTTGAAAAACAAAGAGGAGCTTCAGGAGGTAATTGAAGAAGAGGGAGTGGACTTTCACCTTTTGATGACGGAAGAAGAGCGTTGGCAATTTGTTAGAGAAAAGAGTGGGTTGGAGCTGTTTAATGAAATTATGGACCTGATAGCCAAAGTTCGCGCATACGATGTGGTTATATTTTTGGGGTCCAATAAAAGAATAAAGTTTATAGAAGCTCTGCTGGATAAGGAAGTCATCAGTGTGGAAATTGGCAAGTCGCCTATAGAAGAAGACAAATATGTAGATCCTTCACTGTTGAAAGAAATCATCCAAAAGGTAAAAGCTTGAGGAATTAATACAAAGGAGGAGCCTACATGAGACGAGTAGTGAGTGTTAGCCTGGGTTCTTCCAAAAGGGACCATAAGGTAGAAGCTGAAATACTCGGCGAAAAGTTTCTTATCGAGCGAATAGGGACCGATGGAGATATGAACCAGGCCATAAAAACCATTAGAGAGCTAGATGGAAAGGTAGACGCTTTTGGATTAGGAGGAGCTGATTTATACCTGCATGCAGGTAGCAGACGTTATCTAATTCGCGATGCGGCCCGAATTGTTGCTGCCGCTAAAAAGACGCCTATAGTAGACGGAAGCGGTCTGAAGAATACGTTAGAAAGGAAGGTCATTGAATATTTACATAAAAATACCGGCATAGAATTTACGCAAAAGCGAATACTCTTGGTATGTGCAGTTGATCGTTTCGGCATGGCAGAGGCCCTTGCGCTCACAGGGGGCAAGGTAACTTTTGGTGATTTAATTTTTGCCTTGGGTTTGCCTGTGCCGTTGCGTTCCCTTAAAACCGTTGACCGCCTGGCACGAGTGGTAGCTCCAATTATTTGCAAATTGCCTTTTAAATATTTATATCCTACCGGTCAAAAACAAGAAGAAGTTAAACCGCGATTCAGTAAATATTACAAGGAGGCTGACATAATCGCAGGTGATTTTCATTTTATTCGAAGATATATGCCGGAGGATATGACCGGGAAAGTTATCATAACCAATACAGTCACCAAAGAGGATGTGGAGCTGTTGAAGCAAAGAGGGGTTAAAACTTTAGTAACTACTACACCCGAATTAGAGGGGCGTTCTTTCGGGACCAATGTAATGGAAGGAGTTTTGTTAGTCCTGTCGGGGAAGCCTTTGTCAGAAATACAGCCGGCTGATTATGAAGAATTGTTGAACAAAATTAATTTTACCCCTAGGATAGTGAATTTTGATAGATAGAGAATTTTAGGAGGCGATATCATGGGAAAATTTGCGTTCATGGTGCACCCTTTGAATGTGGCCGATGTGAGTAGAAAATTTCCTATAGCTAAAAGGCTTCCCGATAGACTGGTTGAAAAAATGATCCAATATATGCCTCCGGTGAAGACCTCTTACATATCTGGTATAAAATCAGCTTACGCAGAGACGGAAGGCTGGTTTGTAGGATGTCCTCTTACGACGCGGCAAATGCTTACTCTTCCGGAAGATTTTGTCCTTAAGCGGATAATCCAAACCGGAAAGTTGGCTGAGAAATTAGGAGCTCAAATTCTAGGTTTAGGAGCTATGACTTCGGTAGTTGGCGACGCGGGCATCACAGTGGCCAAACATTTGAATATAGCCGTAACAACTGGAAACAGTTATACGGTGGCTACTGCCATAGAGGGGACGAAAAAGGCTGCCGAGCTAATGGATATAGATTTTCCCAATGCCAATGTAGTCGTTATTGGTGCTACCGGCTCTATCGGTAGCGTGTGTGCCCGTCTGCTGGCCAAAGAAGTTCGCTATTTAACCTTGGTAGCCCGAAATAAGCACAAATTGGAGCGCGTGGCTTCGCGTATTTTGCAGGAAGAAGGTTTGGCTGTAAAAATTACCCAGGATATCTCCCGGGCTTTGCGAGATGCTGATGTGATCGTAACGGTTACGTCAGCTGTAGATACAATTATAGAACCTGAACATCTTAAACCCGGTGCCGTGGTTTGCGATGTGGCCAGGCCTCGAGATGTATCGAAAAAAGTTGCGGAAATGCGCGATGATGTACTGGTTATTGAAGGGGGCGTAGTTGAAGTGCCGGGAGAGGTTCAATTTAATTTCAACTTTGGTTACCCTCCCAAGATTGCCTTGGCTTGCATGGCGGAAACCATGATGCTTGCTATGGAAGGCCGTTATGAAAACTTTACGCTAGGACGTGATCTAACGGTAGAGCAGGTTCAAGAAATTAGTCGTTTAGCCAAAAAGCACGGGTTTAAGTTAGCCGGATTTCGCAGTTTTGAGCGTCCGCTAACTTTGGCTGAAATAGAAAAAATAAAATATAATGCCCGGCGCAAGGCCGGGATGAAGCTTCATGCGTGAGGCGGCGACCCAATAGATATTTTTAAAAGTAAATTCTTGACAAACAAGAAGTCGGTCTATATAATACCCATAAAGTTTTAAAGTTAACAAGCACTGCAGAATAGTTCAGCAGTGCTTGTTACGGTGATAGTAGCTTTACCATAACATATATTACGGAGATCAAAGTATAAATAAAGTAATCCAAAATTCAATATTTTAATGTCAAGGAGAGAAAATTCTTATGCCCGAGAGAGAAATTATTTTAACTTTAGACGGACTTAAAAAGTTGGAAAAGGAACTGGAAATTCTTAAGACTATAAAAAGAAAAGAAGTAGCCGAACGTATCAAAGAAGCCATTGAATTCGGCGATCTCAGTGAAAACTCAGAATATGAGGATGCTAAGAACGAACAGGCCTTCATAGAAGGACGTATAATTGCCCTGGAAAAGAAGCTACGTCAGGCTCGAATTATTGATGAAACGGATGTAACAACTGATGCAGTAACTATCGGCTGTCGCGTGCGTCTTAAAGACCTGGACAGCGGAGACGAGTTGGAGTATTCTATAGTGGGATCTGTAGAGGCCGATCCTGCGGAAAATAAGATTTCTAATGAATCCCCGGTCGGGAAAGCTCTTATGGGGCAAAGAGTCGGTTCAGTGGTAGAGGTTAGCGCACCTATAGGTTTATTGAGATTCCAAATTATGGATATACAAAAGTAGTTTTATTTTTGTTGGCTAGGGGGATTTTTATGGAAACAGAATTGAACGAATTGATGCTAATGCGCAGAGAAAAGTTAGACAAGCTTCGGGCAAATAACATTGACCCTTACGGTGGCAAGTACGTTCGAACTCACTTGGCTATGGAGGTAATTGATAATTTTAACGAATTACAAGATCAACAGGTATCTGTGGCAGGACGGTTAATGTCTAGGCGCAGCCATGGTAAAGCCAGTTTTGGGCATATCCAGGATGTTACGGGGCAGATACAGATTTACGTGAGGTTGGATGATGTAGGCCCTGAGACTTACGAATTGTTTGGCTTGTTAGATATTGGTGATATAATTGGCATTAAAGGTAAGGTTTTTAGAACGCGTAAAGGAGAAATAACAATAGCGGCGGAAGATTTACGGCTGTTGTGTAAATCTTTGCGCCCGTTACCGGAAAAATGGCATGGACTCAAAGATATTGACTTGCGGTACCGGCAGCGATATTTAGACCTTATTACCAATCGAGATGTTCTTAAAGTATTTGTTTTGAGAAGTAAAATTATTAAAGCTATCAGGGAGTTTTTGGACGAGCGAGGATTTTTGGAAGTAGAGACGCCCAGTATGCATACCATTCCTGGAGGAGCTGCGGCGAGGCCTTTTATCACTCATCATAATGCTCTCGACATGGACCTTTATTTGCGCATTGCTTTAGAGCTTCACCTTAAGCGCCTGCTGGTAGGGGGGATGGAGAAAGTATATGAATTAGGAAGAGTATTCCGCAATGAGGGGATTTCTACCAAGCATAACCCAGAATTTACAATGCTGGAGCTTTATGAAGCTTATGCTGACTATGAAGATATGATGGAACTGACGGAAGAGCTGGTGGCTTATGTAGCCAATAAGACTCTGGGAACTACTCAAATTACTTATCAAGGACATTCCATCGACTTGACTCCTCCGTGGCCCCGAATGACCATGCTAGACGCTATTGCCAAGTATACCGGAGTAGATTTCACTCAAATAAAGACCAATGAAGAAGCTCGGCAGATTGCTCGCAAGTTCAACCTTGAAGTTGAGGAGAATCATACTAAGGGCCAAGTTATCAATGAAATCTTCGAAAATATTGTGGAGCCTAATTTAATACAGCCTGTTTTTATTAAAGACTATCCCGTTGAAATATCTCCACTGGCCAAAAGAAAAAAGGATAATCCAGAATTAACTTATCGCTTCGAAGCATTTATTGCTGCAAGGGAGCTGGCAAATGCTTTTTCAGAGTTAAACGATCCGATTGATCAACGAGAAAGATTTGAAAAACAAATGGAACTGAGGGCAAAGGGAGATGATGAAGCTCATGTTTTAGACGAGGATTTTCTGAAAGCTTTAGAATACGGAATGCCTCCGGCAGGGGGGCTGGGTATAGGTGTAGATCGTCTAGTTATGTTACTTACCGATTCTCCATCTATCAGGGACGTGATTTTATTTCCTACCATGCGGCCTAAGGAAGACTAGAAAGCCTTTCGCCGGGCAGTTGACATCCAGATAGAGATGTGATACGATATAAGTCCAGGCAGCTGACAATATTTTTCCTTTTGACATTCTGGAGAGTACATGATAGAATAGGGGATGTCGCTTTGGTAGGGATCTTTGAAAACTGAACAGCGACTGGAGCCCGTTG
>NZ_BDGJ01000104.1 GCF_002207765.1 Calderihabitans maritimus | reverse complement strand
GCAAAAAGCATTACAAAACATAGAGTAGCAAAACCCTCAAATTCTACGAAAAAAAGAGTTTGGGGGAGTTAGAAACAAAATATTGAGATAGGAGGGAAATTTATATCCAGGGAAGCTAACAAAATGGATAAGAGAAATCGTCTTCTGGCCGCTGCCCGGCAGGCATTCGCTGAAAAAGGGTTCGGAAAGACAACTATAGATGAAATAGTTGACAGAGCTCGGGTGGCAAAAGGTACTTTCTACCTGTATTTCAAGAACAAAGAACATGTCTTTAAAGAGTTAGTATTATTACTGGAAAAACATTACGAATACTTAAAGCAAGAAATGCAGTCAAGGCATAATTTTGAGGACAAGCTGTATGTTTACACGGAGAGATATTTTTCGTTTCTGGAGGAAAATAAGGACCTGGCCAGGATAGGGCTCTTTAACTTTGACCATGTCGATGAAAGTCTAAAGAAGTGGTTTGTCCGGTTGCAGGCATTTCAGGTCGATTCTATTAAGGATGCATATTCCGGAGCAAACTGGACAGTAATTCCGAATTAAACTGGACACCAAATCCGATTTAAATTGGACACCGATTCCGATCCTAACTGGACACCAATTCCGACTCAA
>NZ_BDGJ01000103.1 GCF_002207765.1 Calderihabitans maritimus | reverse complement strand
AAGTAACGGCATACCCCGCCCGTCCTCAGAAAGCCGGACGAAGGAATGTAAAGGGCAAAGACCCTGTGAGACATGATAGGGTAGGCAGAGGACGGGGAATGTGGGTACCACCCAAAATATACTACACTGCCAATAACTTGGCAAAATGTCACCCTAAAAAAGGGTTAATTATCGTGAGAAAATGTCACTTTTATAGTGAAGATATAACCGGGCCTGGACAATTGTAGTTATTCCG
>NZ_BDGJ01000102.1 GCF_002207765.1 Calderihabitans maritimus | reverse complement strand
ATGTCTCACAGGGTCTTTGCCCTTTACATTCCTTCGTCCGGCTTTCTGAGGACGGGCGGGGTATGCCGTTACTTGTATGCAGGGTCATGCCCTTAGTATGGAGGAATACGGCTTTCCCCACCCAAAATTGTAAACACGGTTAGTCCTATGCTGCCTGGCGCAACTGAGCTTGACGATAG
>NZ_BDGJ01000101.1:70283-72056 GCF_002207765.1 Calderihabitans maritimus | reverse complement strand
TGTTTCTTTATTACTTTTACCAGGAGGTTTTTTATTTGGCAACTCTTATCTCACTTTATTACAGGAATGCTTGTGTTCCCAGGACTAAAGCACCTGCCTTCGCTATTATTTACCTCTCTTCTCTATCATAGGGTAAACCCAGTGCTCCTGGGGCGCCAATATGTTTTTTATGGGATTGCTTGGTAACCACTATCAGGACCACAATGGTAAAGATGTAGGGAAGCATTTTCAAGAAAAAGGGTGATATTGCAGTCACTCCCATGGCCTGCAGGCGTAACCCCAGGGCGTCTATGCCCCCGAAGAGGTAAGAGCCAATAAGTGCCCTCACAGGGTCCCAAGTGGCGAAAATAACCAGGGCTACAGCAATCCAGCCGCGGCCTGCAGTCATATTTTCAAGCCATGTGGGGGCATAGGCCAGTGAAAGGTAAGCCCCTGCAACACCCGCAAACATGCCTCCTTGTACTTTATGAAAATCAAAGCCCATTCTGGAGAAATCCCCTACCC
Source organism: Calderihabitans maritimus (assembly GCF_002207765.1). Classification (NCBI taxonomy): domain Bacteria; kingdom Bacillati; phylum Bacillota; class Clostridia; order Neomoorellales; family Calderihabitantaceae; genus Calderihabitans; species Calderihabitans maritimus. The sequence continues at coordinate 71,552 of NZ_BDGJ01000101.1, read as the reverse complement.
CTTAATTTTCAAGCTTTTTTTCAACCGGAACTTGCCAAAATTTTGAACAAAATAATTAAATACTTTAAGCGTATCTTTCAGTCCATCCTACAAAAAACAAATGAGGGTATATTGGCCTCAATGATTAGAAAGTCCATTATAGAAACATTGACGAACTCAAAAAATCCTCTACCGCCCTTCTTATAACCTCTGACCGCGCCAACCCAGTAAATCGGGCCAAGCAGGCAAGTCTTTCAAACTGCTCCGGCGTAAAATGAGCGGTTCGTCGGTAAGTTAGTATTCCGTTAGGCTTCTTCGACTGGCGTAGCGAACGGACCCAGCCATCATCAAAGGCCATCTTCTCTACAGCCCGCCGAATGAGTTCGGCTTCAGTAATCCTTTTGGCCTGGGCAGCTTTACGAAGAAGCTGATAGTACTGTTCGGTAAGACCAAAGCCCGCTTCAACAAGTGGAGGGGCTTCTTTCACAGCAAAAGATCTCTCAATCGTAAGTAAAAAAGAGCAGCAATAGTTGTTAGAGTTGTCTTCATACGGAAGAATATTATCTTGACATTTGATCCCACGATTGATATTGTAGGTTTGCCGGATACTTCAGTCAAAGAAGCACGGGAAAGGGTGCGCACAGCGATCAAAAACTCAGGTTTCGAATTCCCTGCCCGGCGCATCACCATAAACCTGGCCCCCGCCGACCTAAAAAAAGAAGGCTCTATGTTCGACCTTCCTATTGCCGTGGGTATCCTGGCTTCCACCGAGCAGATTCCCGCCGCTCCTCTTCAAGATTTATATCTTTTGGGACAGCTCTCCCTGGATGGAACCATCCGGAAAGTTCCCGGCATCTTCCCCATGGCTTTGTGTTTGGCGGAACAGGTCCCCGGAGCACGCTTGGTGGTGCCGGAGGAAAATGCCCAGGAAGCAGCTCTAGTCAACGATCTTCAAGTGCTACCGGTAAGCAACCTTTCAGAACTGGTACGTTTTTTACGGGGAGAGAAAGATCTGCCTCCTGCAGAATTAGATGCGGAGTCACTGCTCGGTGAACAAAACGCGGCATACGACGTGGATATGGCGGAGGTCAAAGGACAAGGATTTGCCAAACGGGCACTGGAAGTGGCAGCGGCGGGAGGTCATAATATTCTTATGATCGGCTCTCCCGGTTCCGGGAAAACTATGCTGGCCCGTCGCCTGCCTACCATCTTGCCCGGTCTGGACCTACAGGAAGCTATGGAAATCACCAAGATTTACAGCGTGGCCGGTCTTTTGCCCAAGAACCGTCC
>NZ_BDGJ01000101.1:46955-70133 GCF_002207765.1 Calderihabitans maritimus | reverse complement strand
TTCTGCCGCCAGTCTCATCGGAGGCGGGCGAATACCTAAGCCGGGTGAGGTGAGCCTGGCAACTCACGGGGTACTCTTCTTGGACGAACTGCCGGAGTTCAACCGTAACGTTCTAGAAGCACTGCGCCAGCCGCTGGAGGATAAGGTAGTAACTATTTCCCGGGCCGCGGCAGCCCTCTCCTACCCGGCCAATTTTATGCTGGTAGCCGCAATGAATCCCTGCCCCTGTGGTTTTTATGGCGATTCCAGCAAGCAGTGTTCCTGTACTCCCCTGCAAATCCAGCGCTACCAATCTAAAATATCAGGGCCACTTTTGGACCGCATCGATATTCACATTGAAGTACCCCGGCTGGAGTATAAAGAAGTGGCAGGGAACCAGCCAGGTGAAAATTCAGCCTCCATCCGCGCAAGGGTAGAAAGAGCCAGGCAGATTCAACGGGAAAGGTACAAAAGCCTTGGTATAAATTGCAACGCCGAAATGAGCCCCAAGTTAACCAAAAAGTTTTGTTCTCTTGACAAGGAAGGGCAAGACTTGATCCGGAAGGCTTTTACTCAATTAGGCTTAAGTATGCGGGCACTGGACCGAATTCTTAAAGTTGCTCGCACCATTGCCGATCTAGAAGAATCCCAGGACATTGAACCCCATCATGTTGCCGAAGCCATCCAATACCGCACTTTGGATAGGAGAGTCTTTTAAGGGCTCTAAGCCAAAGTACTTTTGCAAAACGAGGAGGAACCAAGATTGACCAGCTATCAAAACCAAATTAACACGAAGGTTTTACAGTGGAAAATGGCGGTCAGCCAATTAACAGTTTATCACCAACTCGTTCATGACCCTATTTTCAGCGAACTTGTTCAGTTGATTGATGGGATTTACCGTCAACAACCGCAGGCTGAAGCGTTGGTAGAAAATTACCACCGCTTATGCGCCAAGTTACTCGAGACGGCAGAAATGTACCAGGGCCCGGTGGTAGGAAATGCCTGGCAAAACCACCTGCTGGATCTAATACTGAAGGACGATAACATTTTTAGCCGCAAGGCAGAAAAAGTAGCTTTAGAAGAAATAGGAATATCCCTGCGGGAAGCCCTGGCCCATGACCTTCGCCGACTGCAACTTTTGTTCAATTTGAAATCTACAGAATTGCAGCAATTGATAATAGAAAGATTCTCCGCTGCCTGGCCAGACAAAGATTTCCCGTTAGCCTCTGAGGAATGGCCTGGTTGGGACCAAGTCATACCTTTACATAGCACCAACAATTCCTACCTCTTTCAAGCTAAATTACAGATTAAAAAATTGCTGGCCGATGCTGCCGACTGGGGGTTGCTGGTACCCAAACTGGCAAAATATTTTGCGACCATGGGCAGTGGTATTGTTGGCAGTTACTGGGCCTTCCGTTGGGAACGGCAGGGGAGCAATGGCCGTCTGGTTGGAATCCCCGATCCTGACCCCATCCGCTTTTCCGACCTGATAGGATATGAAAAGCAGCGCCAGCAGGTCATCGACAATACCGAGAAATTTCTCGCCGGGGCTCCGGCAAACAATATTCTACTCTACGGTGATCGAGGTACCGGCAAATCCTCCACCGTAAAGGCATTGCTCCACGAGTATGCCCACCGGGGACTCCGGCTGGTGGAGGTGCATAAGGATCACCTGCAGGATTACCATCAGATCATTCGACTGCTAAAGCAGCGACCTCAAAAATTTATTCTCTTCATTGACGACCTGTCTTTCGAGGAGCACGAAACCCAGTACAAAGAATTAAAGGCTGTGCTGGAGGGCGGACTGGAGCCACGCCCCAAGAATGTGCTGATTTATGCCACCTCCAACCGGAGACACCTGGTGAAAGAGTACTTTCATGATCGCAACGACAATGGAGAATCAGGAGAGGTGCGCCGGCAGGATACGTTACAGGAAAAATTATCCCTGGCAGACAGGTTTGGCCTGACTGTTATATTCACTACTCCAACCCAGAAAGAATACCTGGACATAGTTATGGGTCTGGCCAAGCAGCGAGGACTAGAAATTGAACCAAACCAGCTCCGCCGTATGGCCCTGCAATGGGAACTAACGCAAAATTCCCGGTCCTGCCGTACCGCCCGGCAATTTATCGACCAAATGGTTCCCGGAGTCCTGAGCGACCTGCGCTAGAATAGTCACTCGCAGGAGCAATTCTGGAGATGAAAAATACAGAGGGCCCGAAATGATCGGGTCCTCTGTAATTTCCGGGTACTCCTATTTGTTAGCGATCAAAATAGATATTCTTGCCCGTAGCGGAAATTGGAATTCCTACCACCAAATCACCCTCAATCAAGCCCATCTTCTTGGCTACGACCCCGACCCGGTACATAATGCGGTTGTCAGCGTTCAAAATACTGGCAGTTTTGACCGCTGAACCCAGGGCAATACCCAAATCAATGACCCTCCACGCACAAAGCGGGCCACGAAACTCCGGTCCCGACCGGCTCTTCAGGTCAGCGCAACGTTCCTCCCCGCAGGCTCCGCAGTTTAAACCTAAAGGGGCAGGTCGGTCCAGACTGACCAGGAGCAGAGCATCCGAACGGCGCACGTTTTCGCCATCGCGGTCAAAGTTCTTCCGCCCAGTTTCTTTTCCGTACTTGACCATTTCATCGGCTAATTTAGCTAGGTCTTCACCCTCCAGAATCTTCAGGCCAATAAAGTCCTTGCCCGCTGCCTTTGGTGCCGTACGCGCTGCCACCGCCATCAATTCTGCTATGGTACGCATTCCCTCCTGCATTTCAAAATCCTCCTTTCTCACTCCACTATCTTCGTTAAAAGTATTCTTCCCCTTCTTCCAGTTTCCTGCCGAAATAACGGCAAATGCACCTCTTACCTCCCCGGCCGGCCTTCTCTTTCCTCTATCCCCCGTAACCCACCGGTATGGACCCTATCGTTTTTGTCCCGCAGCTTTTAGAGCTCCCGCAGCAACCAAGTTCCACCAAATAAGAGCATAATTATCAAATTTATTTTTATTTGGACTTTGTTTCAAGCGGCGTCTCAAAATAAACACTTGTACTCGGGAAGGCCACAGACACTCCTTCCCTCTCAAGAATTTCCATGATTTTGAAATTAACATCTTCCTTCACTCGTAAATACTCTCCCCAATTAGTCGTCTTGGTAAAGAAATACAGGAAGATATCCAGGCTACTTTCACCAAAGGAATCGAACCTCACAAAGATGGTTTCTTTATGAATTTCCGGATGATTTTCCAACATATTTTTGATCTCATTAACACATTTCTCTAGCTTGTCTTTCGAAGTATTATAAGTTACCCCTAACTTAAAAGTTATTCTTCTCTTGCCCATGCGACTCCAGTTGGTAATAGGCTCGTTCGCAAGAGTTGCATTAGGCACCGTAACAAGGGCTTGAGCAAATGTCCTAATTTTGGTGCTTCTAAAATTTATATCTTCTACGATACCTTCTACACTAGGCGTGTAAATCCAATCCCCAATTGAAAAAGGTTTGTCTGTTATAATTACAATCCCACCAAAGATGTTAGAGACTGTATCTTTGGCAGCCAGAGCAAATGCTAAGCCTCCGAGTCCAAGTCCAGCAATAAAACCATTTACATCATAATCCCACTCCTGTGCTACCACACTGATGGCCAGTGCAACCACAGTGACCCTTAAAACTTTAGACAAAAAGGGAATTAGTATTTTATCTATTTGAATGCCGAATACCTTTTCCACTTCTTCACACAGAACGGCATAACTCCCGACTAAATTATAAAAACCCATGGAAACGAGAATTATTATTGAAGAACGAAAAAGCTTCGATAATAGTAAATTATGTGGAGAACTTAAAGGTAGATACGAAAGCGAAAGATAAAGACCTAATAAGATAAAAAAGAACTGTAGTGGTTTTTCAAATGCCAAAACTATTTGGTCGTCCAGGTCGGTTTTGGTTTTGACAGAGAGTTTCAGTAATAGTTGAGAAATATATCTGGCAAAAACTTTTCGCAACAACCAAAATCCTAAAAAAATAGCTGTTGCCACACCTATCTGGGTTAACATTTGTCCTAACGTTTCACTGTCAAAACTTGCCCGACTAAAGATAATATTTAAGTCGTTTAGCATATTCACCCCTCCCTCTAAACTGACAGTTGGTTTGTGACGTAACTAATTCTTATGATAGTCCCAATGCCACCTTCTTTGAATAACCATACGTCGACAAGTCAAAAAATCCTGCATCATCTTTGTTCCATAAGGATTGAGCATGCGAGCTCTTGGTATGATTCCATCGGGAGGAAAAAAAGCGGGAAAGGAGAATGGTAAACACGGCGGGAATATTTGTCCGAAATATCGAAGTCAATGATTGTTGCAGGAAAAAAAGATGGTGAAGAAACTTATGTCCCTCCCTGAACTCAATACCTCAGCTTACCTCATTCAAACATGTCAACCTAGGTTAAGCTGGTTCTAAAATTTGATACCTTGTCAACTATATCTATTGCCACAAGATTTATACACCATGTTCAAGATTACACTGCCAGCCGGACTAACAGAAACACTAGCAAAATAACAGTAATGAAGGCGAATACAAACGGAAGCAGAATTTGGTAAGCAGCAATTAGAAACGCTGCTATATCCAGTCCCGTTACCGGCTGTCCCACACCATGGTCATCCGTGACCTCTTTCTTGGCCCTCACCAATTGCCTTTTCGTCTTACTCTGTTTCCGATTGCTACCTCCATTCACTTTATTCATTTTCAGTGTTTCTCCTTCCAACAGACTTTGTTTTTTGCAAACCCTCTTAACATCGTATCAAACATTTAGCGGTTATTAAACATTATTTACAGATTTAAGATTTACTTTCTAAAAAAGTCAAAAAGTCCGGAGAATGGTCCCCGGACTCTTAGCCTCAATCCAATAGAGCCAACCAAGCCTTCCCTCTTTCGGACGTTAAGATATACGATGGAGATGGCAGGCTACCAGGTGGCCGTTTCCCGCATCCCGAAGCTCCGGTTCTTCCTCTGCGCATATTGCCTTAGCGTGCCGGCAACGCGTACGGAAACGACAACCGCTCGGGGGGTCAATGGGGCTGGGCACATCGCCTTCAAGTATAATTCGCTGTCGCTCCACTTCAATGTCAGGATCGGGAATGGGAACAGCACTAAGTAACGCCCGGGTGTAGGGATGCAACGGTGTATCGTACAGTTCCCAACTATCAGCCAATTCCACGATTTTTCCAAGGTACATTACGGCTACCCGGTCGCTGATATGTCGAACCATTGAAAGGTCGTGCGCAATAAAAAGATACGTAAGTCCCAGCTTTTCCTGAAGGTCCTCCAGCAAATTAACAACCTGGGCCTGAATAGAAACGTCCAAGGCCGAAATGGGCTCGTCCAATACCACAAAATTGGGATTGACGGCCAGGGCCCGGGCTATCCCGATCCGCTGCCGTTGCCCACCGCTAAATTCGTGGGGATAGCGATTTGCATGTTCGGGATTGAGCCCTACTAAACGTAGAAGCTCGTAAATCCGTTCCTGCCGCTCGTTACGGTCCCGAGCCAAACGGTGAATATCTAGAGGTTCTCCAATAATGTCGCTGACGGTCATCCTAGGATTCAACGAGCTATAAGGGTCTTGAAAAACGATCTGGATCTCGCGTCGAATTGTTTCTATATCGCGGGCGTTCAAGGCATATATGTTCCGTCCTTTATAGATAACTTCACCTTTAGTCGGCTCATATAATCGCAGAATAGTTCTACCTACGGTCGTTTTTCCACACCCGCTCTCTCCTACCAACCCTAAGGTTTCTCCCTTGCGGATATTAAAACTGACGTTGTCCACCGCTTTTACGTAACCAACGGTTTTAGTAAAGATAGCACCGGCGGTGATGGGAAAATATTTGGTTAAATTTCTGACCTCAACAAGATATTCTCCTCCGTTCAAGAGACCCCCCTCCTCTCGTCCCGTCTGACACGAGCGGCCATCGGATGGAGCAACCAACAGGCTGCCTTGTGACCGGCACCGCACTCAGTTAACTCTGGTTTGCGTTCAAGGCAAATGCGCATAGCGTACTCGCAACGCGGGTTAAAAGAACAGCCCTTCGGCGGCGCCAGCAAATCCGGAGGTTGACCATCTATAGGCACTAGCCTCTTCTTCTCCCGAGCGTCCAGACGAGGTATGGATTTTAACAGCCCCCATGTGTACGGGTGTTGCGGATTATGAAATATGTCACGGACTGAACCAGCTTCAGCAACTTTGCCGGCATACATTACAATAACCTTGCTGGCCAACCCCGCAACCACCCCCAAATCATGGGTAATTATAAGGATGGAAGTGCCAAGCTTGTCCTTAAGTTCTCTCATCAACTCTATAATTTGAGCCTGGATCGTCACGTCCAGGGCCGTAGTAGGTTCATCGGCAATAAGCAGTTTGGGGTTACACGATAGTGCCATGGCGATCATTACCCTTTGCCGCATACCCCCGCTAAACTGGTGCGGATATTGTTTGATCCGTCGTTCCGGATTTGGGATGCCAACCAGTTCGAGCATCTCGATGGCACGCTTTCGCGCCTGTTCACCAGATAGACCTTGATGTCGCTTTAAAGCTTCCGTTATTTGTAAACCAACGGTCAAAACCGGGTTCAAGGAAGTCATGGGGTCCTGAAAGATCATACTGATTTCATTGCCGCGGATAGCCTGCATTTCTCGTTCGGACTTGCGAACTAGATCTTCCCCCTCGAACAAGATGGACCCACCAACGATTTTTCCGGGCTCAGGAACAAGCCGCATGATCGAAAGAGCGGTTACGCTTTTGCCGCACCCCGACTCGCCCACGATAGCCATGGCCTCGCCCTTACCTAGTTCGAAGTTGACCCCATCTACAGCTTTTACTTCTCCGGCGTAGGTAAAAAAAGATGTTCTCAGGTTTTCAACCCGTAAAAATGCTCCCACTAATGCTCCTCCTCTCTAATCACGGCGTAGACGCGGATCCAAGGCATCACGAAGTCCGTCGCCAACAAAATTAAAGGCCAGTATAGTTATACAGATTGCCGCCGCAGGGAAGAAAAGCTGCCACGGGTAGGAGCGGATAGCCTTGTACCCGTCAGCTGCCAAAACGCCCCAGCTAGCCATAGGCGCGCTCACACCAAGACCGATAAAGCTGAGGAACGCCTCGGTAAAAATGGCTGAGGGAATGAGAAGAGTGACGGTTACTAAAATGGGGCCCATCGCATTGGGAATAAGGTGCCGTATTAGAATTCGGAACTTGCTCGCTCCCAAAGCCTGAGCGGCCAGCACATACTCCTGCTCCCGGAGACTCAGGATCTGACCGCGAACAATGCGGGCCATGCCCAGCCAAAAAGATAAGCCAAAGGCGATGTATACGCTCTTAAGTCCAGGTCCCATAACCACCATCAACAAGATAACCACCAGTAGGAAAGGTATCGAGTAAAGAATGTCAACGATCCTCATCATTATGTTGTCGATTTTACCGCCGAAAAGGCCGGAGATCCCACCGTAAATTACTCCGATGGTCATGTTAATGAAAGCACTGATAAACCCGATCAGTAGTGAAATGCGTGAACCATATAGGACTCTCACGAAAAGGTCTCTTCCCAGCGCGTCGGTACCGAACCAGTGATCTGCGCTCGGGGGCTCATTCGTTCGGGTAAGGTCTTGCTCCCAATAAGTGTACGGTACAAGCAGCGGCCCGACTATGGCTGCAATGACCATTATTCCGATTATTACTAGCCCGACCATGGCCATCCTGCTTTTTTTGAAACGACGCCAGGCATCCTGCCAGTAACTCATGCTCGGTCGATTAACGGCTTCATCTTGAGCATAGTCTCTTTCGATAGGTTCAAACATGTCAGCAGAAAGACCCATGGCCTCACTTCCTTTCCTCGAGGTAACTTATCCTTGGATCCAAAAAAACGTATGCGATATCCACCAAAAGGTTCATCGCCATGAGGAGGACGCTGTAAAACACCGTGACCCCCATAATAAGCGTATAATCACGATTACTAATGCTGTCTACAAAATGTTCGCCCAGCCCTGGAATAGCAAATAGAAATTCAATGACAAAGCTTCCCGTAAAAATCGCCGCTATAAGCGGGCCCAAGTAAGTCACCACAGGGATAAGTGCATTTTTCACCGCATGACGATACACAACCACCTTTTCCGACAGGCCTTTTGCCCGCGCGGTCCTAATATAATCCTGCCGCATCACTTCCAACATGCTCGACCGCATCAGCCTGGCAATCATGGCTGTAGGGTACCCGGCGAGAGCCAATGCCGGCAACGGGATATGCATCAGGGTGCCCCAGCGGGCAGCTGGAAACCACTTCAACTTCACGGCAAACACATACATCAGTAAAATCCCAAGAACGTAGCTGGGAACTGAAACACCGATGGTAGCCACTAGCATAGCCAAGTTGTCCTGCCACTTGTGCTGTTTGAGCGCTGAAATGATCCCGGCAGGGATCCCTACCAGGAGCGATAAGGCTACCGCAATTGCCCCCAGGGTTGCCGAGACAGGGAAGGCGTCATTTATAATCTGATTGACCGTACGCGATGTATACCTAAAGGAAGGTCCAAAATCCCACCGGGCTACGTTCCAGAGATAACTGAGATATTGTTTCCAAAGGGGCCAGTCCAGGTGGTAGCGCCGCTCCAGGTTCTGCAGGATCGCTTCAGGTACTTTTTTTTCGGCTGCGAATGGTCCCCCTGGGATAGCGTGCATTAACAAAAACGTGATGGTAACAATGATCCACAGTGCGATTATCATGGAGATAATTCGTTGTACAATGTACCGGGTCAATATGACACCACCTTCCCGCAGCTGTCATTTATTTCCTTAACCACTGTTTCAATATTAGAGGTATGCACGCCCGAGCGCACATACCTCTTTTAAGGCACTTCCACTATTTCTTGTAGTTACTTTTCAATATACGCGTGCTTAAATTCCATCTCGGGACCGAAGGGCAACTTCACGACGCCCTTTACGTAATCCTTCATGAGGTATGGATCAGTATAGAAGTAAATGGGAGCTATAGGCATATCACGCATCAGGATCTCCTCGGCCTTATGCATGGCTTCGAAGCGAACCTTCTGATCGCCAGTGCTCTTAGCGGTGGTAATTAAATCCTCATATTCGGGATCCCACCAGTTGGTGTTGTTGTTGCCGCCGTCTTTCAGCCACATATCTAGAAAGGTCATGGGGTCAAGATAGTCGGCGGCCCAACCGGCCCGTGCAACCTGGAAATTCCCCTGATCACGGCTTTCCAGGTAAACACCCCACTCCTCGTTACGGAGCGTTACGTTTTCTACACCCAGATTCTTGCGCCACATCTGCTGTATAGCTTCCGCAATTTTCTTATGGCCTTCACTGGTGTTGTAGAGAATCTCGATAGGCGGTAATCCCTTTCCATCGGGATACCCGGCTTCGGCCAATAGACGCTTGGCTTCCTCGATGTCCTCAGTAAAGTAATCGCCGCCTTCTTCCCGGAAGTCCTTTCCGGTTACAGGGTTGATAATGCCGTAAGGTACAAAAGCATAAGCCGGACGCTGTCCCGCCTTCGTAACGGCGTCAATCAACGCTTGGCGCTCAATCGCCATAGCAAAAGCCCTGCGAACTCTGGGATCATCGAAAGGCTCTTTCTCCACGTTGAACATGTAGTAATAGACCGCCAAATCACTGCCAATTACCAGACCCTCATTTTTTAAGCGGTCCATTTCTTCCAACGGGGGATTGTCCAGAATGTCAAGATCACCCGTCTCGAACATAGCCAGTTCGGTGCTCTCTTCCTCCACGGTGTAGAAGACCAGTTTGTCGAGCTTGACAGTTTCGCGGTCCCAGTAATTCTCGTTAGGAACTAATTCCAAAACGTTTTTATGCTCCCATTTAATCAGCTTAAAGGGTCCATTGGATACTATCGTTTCCGCTTCGCCAGCCCAGCCGTCGGGATCGGCCTCTACCGTGGCCTTATGAACGGGGAAGTAAGTTGGGAAAGCCGTAAGGGACAGGAAGTAAGGCGCCGGCGCTTCCAGCGTCACCTCCAGCGTTTTCTCATCGATGGCCTTGATTCCGACTTCGTCAGCGGAAACTTCGCCGCTGGTATATTTCTCGGCGTTTTTAATATACCAAAGCATATATGCATAGTCCGCCGCCGTATCCGGATTGAGAACCCGTTTCCAGGCATATTCAAAATCATATGCCGTAACCGGGTCGCCATTGGTCCATTTTATCCCATCGCGCAGGTGGAACGTGTAAACCAGTCCGTCCTCGGAGATGTCCCAACTCTCGGCCATAGCCGGCTGTGGCTCATAGCTCTCATCGAGCCGGGTAAGACCCTCGAAGAAAGCATTGATCGCCGTTAACTCCGGCTGACCAGTCGCTAAGGCCGGGTCTAATGTCTCAGGTTCCGTTGCCAAGTTATACCTCAGTACCATCTCTTCCGCGGCAGACTGCTGTTCCCCACCCGCAGGAGCGGTTGCTTCCTCTTTGGCACCGCAACCAGTCAGAAAAGCTGCGATCAATGTAATAAACAACAATGGTAGTACCAGTTTTTTCCACGACATATACTCCGACTCCTTTCTATATATTGTTCAAATTAATTCTTCAAGCCAACTTTTTCCTCCTAATGTTCCTGTCAATCATCACCTCCAGTTGACGACATTTTTCGCTATATTTCGCCATTTTGCTATGACACATATTATTCGCTATAAGACCCCAAAATCCTCCCATCTCTCAAATTCTATTTTTTGGCTGATTTTCTGTTTGTTGCATAATTTACGGTCCCAGCTGACGCCCCTGAAGCTTTTGCATGAGGTCAAAGCGTCCGCGGCAACGGCAAAGTAGCATACCCTGTATGAAAAATGTAACAATACCCGACTTTCCCGGGGTATGACTACTGAATCGCGGGAACTATATGGCTTCCCTAAGGTTACCCAACTTTCCTGAGGGAGATAGAAGTGAAAAATAAACGAGAGCATTTTTTTGGTTGAAAATTCCCAGGGCTTGTACTACAATTTTAGGCGTAAATTATGTATAGGAGGATAATCCGATGGCCGTAATCACACCTATTAGAGGTATTCGCTACTCTCCCGTGAAAATTGAAAACATGGCAGATGTGGTCACCCCCCCTTATGATGTAATCAGCCTTGAGGATCAGGAAGAGTTTTACCAACGACATCCACATAATATCATTCGCTTGGAACTAGGGAAAACTTTTCCTGATGATTCCCCTGCGAACAATCGTTATACCCGCGCAGCCCGGCTGTTTCGCCAGTGGCTGGATGACCAAATTCTAATCCAGGACGAAAAGCCATCTATTTACATATACCAGCAACAGTTTCAATACCGGGGATTGCCTACCGTCAGAACCGGCTTCATTTGCGGTCTGCAGTTGGTAGATTATGCTGCGGGTATTGTCCTACCCCATGAGGAAACTATAGCCAAACATAAAGAAGACCGTCTACAACTTCTACGTTACTGCCACGCCAATTTTAGCCCGATTTTTGGTTTTTACGTTGATAAAACTCGCTTTATAGACCACCAGTTACAGGAAGTTATAACCAGTCGTGATCCTGAGGTAGAATTTACAGACGACTTCGGGATCGTCAACCGACTGTGGGTTGTACAGACAGAAGAAACCCTTCAGGAAATAACTCAAGCCATGCGACCTCACAAGATCTTTATAGCCGACGGCCATCACCGGTATGAAACCGCTCTCCATTTCAGCCGGGAAATGAAGGCCAAAGGCTTGCCAGGATACGACTTTGTTATGATAAACCTAGTTAACCTGTATGATGAGGGACTGGTAATCTACCCCACTCACCGGTTGGTTAAAAACCTTCCGGACTTCAACTGGCAGTCTTTAGAAAACGGCCTCCGGGAGAACTTTGTTATTAAGAAGGTGGAACTAGACTTACATAAGGAAAATGATCGCATCACCTTTATAAATCTGCTGGAAAGACAGGCAAATGAAAAGTATGTCTTCGGTCTGTACCTCAACCGCACCACCTATCTGTTAACGTTACGTCCCCATGTAGATGTAGAGACATTAGGCCCTTCTGAGAAGTCCACTGCGTGGAAGCGATTGCCGGTAACGGTGCTTCATACGCTTATACTGGAAAAACTGCTGGGCATCAGCAAGGAACAGCGAGAAAGCCACACCAACCTGACGTACACTCGCGACGAAGCTCAGGCGGTAGCAGCCGTAGATGACGGTTCCCACCAAATGGCATTCTTTTTAACTGCGCCCCATCTGGAAGATGTGGTCCAAGTAGCTGACGCGGGAGACAAGATGCCTCAAAAGTCCACTTACTTCTATCCAAAGTTAACTACGGGTTTGGTTATAAACCCCTTGGGACCAGAAATAAAGCCAGAAACATAATGAAACCCGGTTTTGAACCGGGTTTTTCTATTCTGTAAAGGCATTTCGATATAATGTCAGGCGCTTGACCGCCCCATCCTCACCCAGCAGGATTCCAACCACATCGAAACGAAAATTCTTACCCTCCAGCCGCTTCGCAGTGAGATAAACCCTGGCCAGCTGTAGTAATTTCCGCTGTTTCGTCCAGCTTACCGTTTCTTCGGGAAGACCAAAAAGGCTGGAGGTGCGACTGCGTACTTCAACAAAAACTATATCTTCCCCTTCTTTAGCAACGATATCAATTTCTCCCAGGCGACAGCGGAAATTTGTTTCCAGGATGCGGTAACCGTTCTTGCGCAGATAGCGTACTGCCTCCTCTTCCCCTCTCTTTCCCAATTTCTTCTTCTGCTTACTCATATTACCTCCCTCTTTTTTTCCATACCGAAAAAAACAAAGAGTAAGGAAACGTGCTGCAACGGCAAGTTTCCTTACTCTAGATTCCTTTGCTCCCTTTAATGGGGGAAGAATACCTGTGCCACGTTTAACGCCGCGTTAAGCAGTGGTGTCGGGTATATTCCAAAGAAAATGGTTGCCGCCATGCTGATCAATAAAGCCGCCTGTAATCCCAAAGGTACGTGGATTGGCTTACTATCTGCCGGTGGTTCTCCTAGATACATGACCTTACCCACTATGAGATAGTAGTAAACAGACACCATACTGGTTCCTATGCCTACAAACGCCAGCCATAGATATCCTTTATCGATAATCGAAGTGAAGAGATAGAATTTGGTTTGAAAACCAGCCAAGGGCGGAATCCCGGCCAACGATAGCAGGGATAACAGCATGACTACCGCCAGTAAGGGTGAACGACGGCTTAACCCCGCATAATCTTTAATCTCATCGCTACCGGTAGCATTGGAAAAGGCAATGGCCACCATAAAAGCCCCTAAGTTGGAAAACACATATAAAATTGAATGGAATAGAATAGCTGCCACACCGAGGGATGAAAAAGCTATCAAACCGAGCAACAGATAACCGGCCTGGGCTATACTGGAATATGCCAGCAAACGCTTAATATTAGTTTGGGGAATGGCAACAAAATTCCCCAGGAGCATAGTAAGGGTTGCTAAAACCATTAGCAGAAGAAGCCAGTAGGGTTGGGTAGTCGGTATGGCCTGCATAAACACCCGGAGAAACACGGCAAAGCCTGCCGCTTTGGAAGCTACAGCCAAAAAGGCAGTTACCGGCGTAGGTGCTCCTTCATAAATATCGGGAGACCACATATGGAAGGGAACAGCCGATATTTTAAAACCAAATCCGGCCACCAGAAAAATTACGCCGATTAACAGGAGAGGCTGCACATGTTCTGTCACGACGGCGGCTATGTCTCCAATAACTGTAGTTTGGGTGAGGCCGAATATCAGGCTTAATCCGTAAAGAAGTATGGCAGAGGACATAGCTCCCAGAATTATATACTTGATCCCTGCTTCTGCTGACTTGGCGTCTTTTTTCTTATAGCAGGCAAGGATACAGAAACTGATAGTCATCAATTCCAAACCGATGTACAGAGTAATGAGATCCCCTGCCGAAGCCATAATCATCATACCCAGTGTTGCGTAGACCAGCAGGGAGAAAAACTCGCCCTGATTATATCCTAACTTCTGAACAAAATCCAGCGAAGCAATGCTTACTAAGATAGCCGCTACCAGGAAAAGCTGCTTAAAAAACGTGGCAAAAGGGTCCACAATATACATTCCGTTAAAAAGAGTAGCGTTTACGTTTCGGAAAACAAAGGTGACCGCCAGTATAGCTAACAATCCCAGCGTGGTTAGATACCCTACCCCTCTGTTCTGGTTTTTCGGAACCAAAAGTCCCAAGACGAGCAGTCCGGTAGCAAGCAAAGCCGTTAGTATCTCTACCGTCAGCAACGTAAAGTTCATTTAAAAGATCCCTCCAATCTGGCGGGCCGCCTCAATTTTGGCAACCAGAGGCTCTACCCCGTTGTTAATTAAGTCCATCAAGAGGGACGGGAACAGTCCAAAAATAATTAGTACTCCGCACAGAACTACAATAGGTACCATCTCTACCCCTTTGGCATCAGTAAGGTGATCCCAGCGCGGGTTCCGGGGTCCGAAAAAGGTTTTTTGGACGACCCGTAAAACGTATACCGCTGTAATGACCACACCTAAGATAGCCAGGATGGAAAGCACCCGAAAATGCAGCCATCCGAAAAGCGTTTTCTCCACACTGAACGAACCGACGAAAATCAGAAACTCGGCTACAAAGTTGTTTAAACCGGGAAGCCCTAAGGAGGCCAGACCGGCAATAACAAATCCCGTAGCCACCCTCGGCATCTGGTGCGCCAGCCCACCAAACTCGGCTATCATACGGGTATGGGCTTTATGGTAAATATTACCAACCAGTGCAAAGAACAGGGCCGTCATGATACCGTGAGCGAACATCTGAGCTACTGCTCCGTCGAGACTGAGAACGTTTAAGGAGGCAATTCCTAAAAGCACGTATCCCATGTGACTGACACTGGAGTAACCAACCACAAATTTCAGGTCCTTCTGTTGCATGGCAACCATAGCTCCATACACAACGTTGACTATACACAGTAAGGCAATGAGCGGAGCCCAGTACTGGGCGCCCTCAGGGAAGAATAAAACTCCGGCCCTAATTAAACCGTAGCCCCCCAGCTTCATCAATACGCCGGCGTGAAGCATACTTACCGCCGTGGGAGCGGCCACGTGACCGTCCGGCGACCAGGTATGAAGGGGCCACATGGGTACCAAAAATCCGAAACCAATCATCATCAGGAAGAACACCAGCTTCTGGAATCCAAGGTCGTAATTTACCGTAGCCAGCGTAGCAATATCAAAGGTGCGATAACCCAATTGATCGGCAGCATACAGGAACAACGCGATGATACCGATTAAGGCTACAGCACTCCCCACCAGCAGGTAGAGGGTCAGTTTCATGGCCGCATATTCTTTCCGAGTGCTTCCCCAAATACCAATAAGCAAATACATAGGAATTACCGCTACTTCAAAGAAGAGGTAAAAGAAGAACAGATCTCGCGACACAAACACGCCGAAAACGCCCGCCACCAAGACGAGGAGAAGGATAAAAAATTCTTTAATCCGCTTGTGCATGTCCCAAGAGGCGAATACACCGGTAAATATTACAATAGCCGTCAACAGTACCAGCGGAAGGCTAATGCCGTCCACACCTACCGAATACTTAATACCAAAACTTTCTACCCAGGTGTACTCTTCCGTAAACTGCATACCTCCGATTGACTGGTCATAGGCAAAATAGGCATAAGTGGAAAGGGCGAGAGAAACAAATGTGGCAACTGCAGCCGTAATCTTGATAACCCGTTCTTCATTTTCGGGAATGAACAGAATAAACAGCGCCCCAATAACCGGAGCTAGAACAATCGCGGTTAGAATTGGAAAGCTCATTGTATCCCTCCTAACACGGGCATGGCCATCCACAGAACGATAATAACTACCGCGGCGAATATGACCAGTGCATAATTCTGCAAACTGCCGGTCTGAACAAAACGCAACCGGGCTCCGATACCCCTAATCGTATCCGCCAGACCGTCGGCAATACCATCAACCACATGCCGGTCATGCCAGTTAAAGGCCGCGCCAATTTTCAGTACTACATTGTCGAAGAACCACTGATATACTTCGTCGATGTAATACTTGTTGTACAGGAGGTTGTAAATAGGCAAAAACCTCTTCTTTATCGCTTCCGCGGAAATCGCCTTCTTCATATAAATCAACCAGGCCAGACCAATCCCCGCCAACGAAATTATGGTAGATGTTACCATTAAAGCAATGTCTGCCTCCACATGATGCGGCTCTTCAAAATAAATGAAGGAGGCGAAGCCGTGTTCTACAAAAGGAGCTCCCACAAAACCGCCGAATATCGAAAATACCGCCAGGACCAATAGAGGAACGGTCATGGTCCACGGGGATTCGTGAGCGTGGTGGTCTGATTTTTTCTCACCGAAGAAGGCTATAAATATCAACCGGAACATGTAGAAGGCGGTCAAGAAAGCGACAAAGGAACCTACGAGGTACAGTAACGTAAAGCCGCCCTCTTTAGTTGCCAGAAGAATTTCATCTTTACTCCAAAAACCAGCCAAGGGGAAGATACCTGCCAGGGCCAGAGCTCCGATCACAAAGGTCCAAGTGGTTATGGGCATCTTCTTGTATAACCCACCCATATCGAAAATGCTGTTGCTGTGTACCGCGTGGATGGCACTTCCGGCACCAAGGAACAACAGCGCCTTAAAATAAGCGTGGGTCATCAGGTGAAAGATTCCGGCCGTCATGCTTCCGACACCCATTGCCATAACCATATATCCCAGCTGGCTGAGTGTTGAATAAGCGAGGATACGCTTTATATCTTCCTGCACAATGGCTATCGTCGCCGCAAACAAAGCGGTAAAACCACCCACATAGGCCACTACTAGCAACGAGGCGGGTGCCTTCGCGAAAAGAATGTATCCGCGAGCTATCAGGTACACACCGGCGGCCACCATAGTAGCCGCATGGATCAACGCACTAACCGGAGTGGGACCTTCCATAGCATCGGGAAGCCAAACATGAAGGGGAAACTGCGCTGATTTTCCAACAGGCCCTATGAAAACCAGTATCGCCGCCAGGGTCAGAAAAGCTACATTGTCGTAGTGTTCAATAGCTTCCGCTAGCTCCCCAAAGTTGAAGGTTCCAAAAACCAACCACAGGAAGAAAATTCCCAGCATGAAGCCAAAATCAGCTACCCGGTTGGTGATAAAAGCCTTCTTGTTAGCTTCCGCTGCCGAGTTTTTGTAAAAATAGTACCCAATTAAAAGATACGAGCATAAACCCACCAGTTCCCAGAAGAAAAACATCTGGAAGTAGTTATTGGCCACCACCAGGCCCAACATGGAGAAAGCAAAGAGAGACAGGTAAGCATAAAAACGGGAAAATCCTTCATCACCATGCATGTACCCAATGGAATAGATCTCTACCAGCAGAGCAACCAGAGTGACCACGAACAGCATTACTGCCGTCAACGGGTCAATGAGAACACCTGCCTGAATGTAAACTCCCGGCAAATTGAGCCAGTCAACAAAGTATTCGTAAGGGTTGTTCATGGTAATTTCAGGGCTCTGAATTACCTCCCACAGCACCCCTACGGACATAACGAAAGCAACCGCCATGGCAGCAATAGCTACCAAGGCACTTAGCATTTTTAGTTTTCTAGTAACAAACACTATGATCACAAATGCAATCGCAGGAAGAATTGGTATCAGCCAAGCGTATTCTTTCATTGACCTTTACTCACCTACCCTCGTTTTAGTCAAACAAGCTACCACTTGAGCCAATCGAAATCTTCAATATTGGTAGACAGCCGGTCTCGGTAGATGTTGATAATGATGGCCAGAGCCACAGCTACCTCCGCGGCTGCCACTACAATTACGAAAATGGCGAAAACGTGTCCTACAAATTCCGTTGGTTTTAAGTAACGGGAGAAAGCAACCAAATTGATGTTGACTGCGTTGAGCATTAACTCAATTCCCATCAAAACGGCCACTGCATTTCTTTTGGCTAAAGCTCCATACAATCCTATACAGAAAAGCAATGTTCCAAGAATAAGAAAATGAGGCAAGTTAATCATGGCGCGAAGTCACTCCTCTCGCCAGAATTATGGCTCCGACCATAGCTACCAGCAAAAGTATAGCGGCTGCTTCAAAGGGTACCACAAAATCGGAAAGCATAGCTTCAGCAATAGGTCCAACCGTATCTGCCGGTGGTACGGCGTTACTTAGAGTCCATGAAGTACCTAGAATAAACCTTTCCACAAGCAGGAACAAGACCAACGCAACTAGAGCCGCTATTCCTTTATAACGATTAAACGGGTTACTCTCTCTAATATCTCCCCTGCGTGTCAGCATCACACCAAAAACCAGCAAAATAGAAACCGCGCCAACGTAAACAAGTATTTGAACCGCCGCTAGAAAATCGGCTTCCAGTAGGATGTAAATGCCTGCCACACCGACAAAGGTTACCATCAGATATAATGCACTGTGCACAATATTTTTTAACAGCACCACTGCTAAAGCCGATCCAATAATCAAGGCAGTTAGCAACCAAAAAATCACATCAACCAACAGTTTTCACCCCTCTGTCCCCTGGCAACAGGCCAAATCGCTTTCCCCGCTGCCGTCAGTTTCATGACTGGCCCGGTTATAAAGATGGAGTACCGTATCTTGCCGAGTGTATGAAGCCAACTCAAAATCCTGGGTAAAATTAATGGCGTCGGTGGGGCAACTTTCTACGCAGAGCCCACAGAATAGACAATATCCCAACTCTATTTTGTAGTCATCCAATCGACGCTTCTTGTTTTCACCTTTGCTGCTGGCAATTTTTATGACATTATTAGGACAAGCCTTGGCACAAATGCCGCAGGCAATACATTTTTCAACATCCAAAGCAAATGACCCGTGAAAACGCGGAGATAGATTAGGCCGTTGATCGGGGTATTGCTCCGTCACCGCTTTGCCGAAAAGATGCTTTAAAGTTATGCCCAACCCTTTCAGTAAACCTTGACCGTACATTCTCTCACCATCCCCATCCCATCGCCTGGTACCACTGATAAAGTTTTATGCCCACGCCGGTAACCAAAATATTAACAAAAGATAGTGGCAGCAAGAATTTCCAATTAAGATGCATTAAATGGTCAATCCTTATACGCGGATAGGTCCACCGCACCCACATAAACAGTAAAATCATACCGTAAAGCTTTATCAAAAACCATAGCCAGGAAGGTAGCCAAGGACCTCGCCAACCACCAAGGAAAAGGGTTACCGCAATAGCAGACACGGATACTAGATTGGCATATTCGGCCAGGAAAAACATGGCAAATTTCATTCCACTGTATTCCGTATGAGGTCCGGCTATAATCTCCTGCTCTCCTTCCGGCAAGTCAAAAGGCCCTCGGTTGAGTTCCGCCGTGGCGGCGATAAAGAATATTAGGAACGCTACCGGCTGTAGAACGATAAACCACATGTCTTTTTGAGCGGCTACAATATCGGACATTTTTAGGGAACCGGTCAGCATGATTACTCCCAGTAAAGAAAACACTAGCGGTATCTCATAGCTAACCATTTGCGCTACCGTCCGCATGCCGCCGAGTAAAGAATACTTATTGTTCGATCCCCAGCCGGCCATTAGGAAAGCAATAGTGGTGGTAGATGAGATAGCAATAAAATAAAATATTCCTATGTTAAGGTCAACCGCGATCATTCCTTCCCCAAAAGGAACTACCGCGTACATCATGACCGCCGGAACAAAAACGATCACCGGAGCCAAGAAGAATACCCAACGGTCGGCAACTGTAGGCCTGATATCCTCTTTACCGATTAGCTTCAGTACGTCCATGGTCGTCTGCAGCAGGCCTCGGGGACCAACGCGGTTGGGCCCCAAACGATCCTGAAAATAGGCACTAATTTTTCTTTCGAGATACACCAGGTAAAGAACATTTAATAAAACAAAAGTTATGATCCCCACCACAGCTACCAAAACAACTAACATGTCGATTGCGAACGGAGACAACCCCATTCCAGCAAACCAAGACCTCAAACTTTGAGCCAAGTCCACAAAAAGATAATTAAGTTTTTCCATATTCCTTCTCCCCTTTACCGGTCTACTTCACCAAGAACAATGTCAATAGAAGCAAGGGCCGCTACTGCATCCTGAATATTTCCACCCCTAGCCAACAGGGGAAAAGCTCCTAGGTTGACAAAAGATGGCGAATGTACGTGCAAGCGGTAAGGCTTGGAGGAGCCGTCACTAACAATGTAGTAGCCTAATATTCCCTTGGCACCTTCGATTTGATGATAAACCTCACCTGCCGGAGGCTTAATTACTTTAGGAACTTTAGCCATTATAGGGCCTTCCGGCAAGTCTCGTACCGCCTGCTCAATTATTCTTACACTCTGGCGCATTTCTTGTATTCGCATTACGAAGCGGTCAAAGGTATCGCCATTCTCCCCTACCGGCACTTCAAAATCAAACCGATCGTAAATTCCGTAAGGAGTTACTTTACGCAGGTCGAAAGGCACACCACAGGCTCGTAAGTTGGGACCAGTAAAGCCATAGTTAATGGCAGTCTCAGCATCAATAACCCCTACTCCCTTGCACCGAGCCTGAAAAATTTCATTTCCGGTAACCAATCCGTCGTATTCATCAAAGCAAGCCGGAAGTTCAGCCAGAATCTTCCTTAAAGCAGGTATAAATTCTTCGGGCAGATCATCCGCCACTCCACCAATTCTCATGTAATTGATGGTCAGCCGACCACCGGCCACCATGTCAAAGAGGTCAAGAATGCGTTCCCTGTCTCGGAAAGCATACATCCACCCGGTGAAACCTGCAACGTCAAGCGCCATACTTCCCACAAATACCATATGGCTGGCAATCCGTTGCAGTTCCGCCATAATAACTCGGATATATTCTGCCCTTTCCGGAACCTCAATACCCATAAGCTTTTCCACGGCCTGAACATAGCCCATTTCGTTGATCAATGCTGCTAGGTAATCCATTCTGTCCGTATAAGGAATAAACTGGGTATAAGTTCGATCCTCGGCCAGCTTTTCTACGCCCCGGTGCAGGTAGCCAACCACGTTTTCTACGTCTACCACTGTTTCCCCGTCAAGGGTTAAAATAGCGCGGTAAACACCGTGGGTACTGGGATGTTGAGGGCCCATGTTCAGGGTGATTTCTTGAGTTCGCAACACCTTTTCTTTTGGATTTTCCATTACCATATCTACACCTCAACTCCTATCTTAAGGAACCAGCCCTGCTAGTTCCTTGCCTGCGCTTTATAATCTTTTCTCAAGGGGTGCCCTTCAAAGTCATCGGGGCACAAAATGCGCTTCAGATTCGGATGTCCTTCAAATTTGATACCCATGAGGTCGTAGACCTCTCGCTCCTGGACGTCGGCAGCAGACCACAGGGATACCAAGGAAGGAACTTTTGGTTGCTCTTTCCCCACTTTAACTTTAACCCTTAACAGGAGACCTTTTTCCATTGACATTAGGTGGTAAACCACGAAAAAGTTTTCCGGATAGTCCACCGCCGTAATGTCCATGAGCATGTTAAAACCAAACTCCTTATCATCCTTAAGCTCCTTCATAACAGAAACTAGGTGTCCTACCGGAACCAGTAGCGTCACCGGATCTCCTTCCGCAACTTCCACATCACCGGAGAACCTTTTGTTTAATTTATCCACCAATAGTTTAATATTATCCATGTTTTCTCATCCTTACCACCTTGGGATTAATTACTTTCTGGCGCAGTTGTAACAGTCCATAGATTAAAGCTTCCGGCCGAGGTGGACAGCCGGGAATATAAACGTCTACCGGTAGAAAAGTATCGGCTCCAGGCACCACATTATAAGAGTCCACAAAAGGACCTCCACTAATAGCACAACTGCCCATGGCAATAACATATTTCGGTTCGGCCATTTGATCATAAATTCTTTGAACCAGCGGTGCCATCTTTTTGGTAATAGTTCCGGCAACAATCATCAAATCAGCCTGGCGGGGCGACGGCCGGAAAACTTCATATCCAAACCGGGAAATATCATAACGTGGACCGCCCGCCGCCATCATTTCTATAGCGCAGCAGGCCAAACCAAAGGTTACCGGCCAAAAAGAATGCGCTCTCGCGTAATTGAGCACCTTCTCCACAGAAGCCAAAATAATATTGTTTCTTACCAGTTCTTCCGCCTGATTATCTCTCACTTCCATTCTAATGCTCCTTCCTTCCAAGCATACCACAAGCCTATCACTAAAATAGCTATAAATATAAGCATTTCAATAAACGCGAACAAACCTAAAACCTGAAACTTAACCGCCCACGGATAAAGAAAAACGGTTTCTACATCAAAGAGCAGAAATATTAAAGCATAAAGGAAATAGCTGATCTTAAACTGCACCCACGTCGGGCCCTGAGTCTCCAAACCGCATTCATAAGTGGAAAGTTTCTGGGGACTCGGTCTTTTAGGCCTTACCAGCCAGCTTACAGCAAAAATAACCAAAGGGAAAACAGCACCAACAAGGAAAAAGATGCCTATACCAGCGAATTGTTTAAGCATCCTTCACCCCCCTCCCTAAGTAGGACGTAAATTTGAACCATCCTTAGGAAACATAACTTATTTAGGCACAACCAATACTGTTATTCGCCACATTCCTTGAAATACCTTCATAAAATTTGTCTTTTTTATTTTGCGAAAAATTTTAATAAATATATTTTTGTTTAAAATAATACTCTTTCCCTCCCGGTTTGTATACATGATAAATCACCTGATATATTCTTTTACCCCCCTAAATGTTTTTCTGTGGATGGGACAGGGACCATAGCGGGCGATAGCATCCAGGTGATCAGCCGTGGGATAACCTTTATGTTGTTTGAAACCGTACTCAGGATAAAGGGTATCGTATTCCTCCATCAGCCGGTCTCTAGCTACTTTGGCGAGAACGGAAGCAGCAGCAATACTGGCACATTTGCTATCTCCCTTAACAATACTAGTTTGCGGAAGATCAATATTTGGTATACTAACCCCGTCTACCAGAACGTGTTCTGGCTTCATATCCAGCTTCTCAATAGCTTGACGCATAGCCTGAAAAGTCGCTTGAAGAATATTATAGCGATCTATGTAAACCGGAGACACCACTTGTACAGACCAAGCTATCGCCTTTTCTTTAATTTCTTCCTCCAATTGTTCTCTCTGTTTAGCCGTAAGTTTCTTGGAATCGTTTAACCCCGCTATAAA
>NZ_BDGJ01000101.1:0-46805 GCF_002207765.1 Calderihabitans maritimus | reverse complement strand
CGCAACCACCGGTCCTGCTAACGGCCCGCGTCCTGCTTCATCCACTCCTGCCACAAGCGTACAACCAGTTTCCCTTTCAAAATTATAAAGTTCCCAAACACGTTTCCTTTCCTCCCTCAACTGTTCCCTTTTCCTGATAAGCTGCTGGTAGATTTTCCTAACACCCCGGCGGGGATCCACTTTAAGCTGCTTGATTAAAGTTTCCGGCAACTGATTATAATTTTCTTCTATGTATTTTCGAACCTCATCCACCGTTAACTCTCGAATATCCATCTCTTCCGCCCCCCACCTCAAAAATTTCTATTCGCTCTCCCAAAAACCTTTCTGAAAAAGAGATTTTGTAAAATTAGAAAAATAACCCGCAGGTGTTAATCAGCGGGTTAACTCATATTTTTTCTCGCTTTGAAATTGGTTTATTAATTCTTCGAGCCCCCTGGTGCTCCGCCTCAATCGTTCCAAATTATTAAGAATACTTTCCAGACCTTCCTCTTGCTGTCGACAACAATCAACGATTTTCTTCCATTGTTGGTTTAATTTACAAGTAATTAGCTGAAGTTCCTCCCAAACTTTTTTCTCGGCTTGCCAGACTATGCTAATTTCCTTCTGTATTTCCCACAAATGAGAAATGGGTTCCCAAATCTTTTCCTCCTCCTGCTCCAGTACTCCATCACTCGTTAATAACTTAGAAAATTCTTCTCCCGCCCTGAACATGCTGCAGCTCAAGGCCTCCACTTCTTTTTTTAAACGATACAACTCTTCAGAACTATTATCCAGAGCCCTTGCTGCCTCTTTAAGTTCGACCACTGCCCGGTCCTCTAGATAAAAAACTTGCTCCGTCCAGGGAGCAACAACCCTACTTCGGTTTTCAAGGTTGGCTTCTAAGACTATCATCATCACTTCTTCCCTTTGTTCCAAGAGATTCTGTAATTTCTCCTGCACTTCGCCCATTCGGGCTACCATTGCTTCAATCTTTTGGTTCACGTTTTCAGCCTTTTCTCCCATCCTTCCAACCTCTTCTGCCGCAAGTTCAACTAGATACCGGATATCAGTCCTGCTCTCAAAATTCCGGCTTAAAATACTCTCCAAGCTTTCTACAGTCTCCTTAAACCGAATGCTATTGGAGGTTAACTCCGACCAATATGTGCTCCGTTCTGTTGTTCTGGTAACTAGTTTTTCTGTTGCCTGCAAAACCTGTTTCAAATGTCTATTCAATAATCCATAATCTTTTCGGGACTGGTTGACCTGGGCTAAAATTCGTTGTGAAAAATTGGTTGCGCAGGAAATAGCTTCTTTTGCTATTTCCAGTATATTACGGAAATAGTCTGCAACCCAACTTAAAACATAGTAGAGATGGTTTAAATCGCCTTTCCTGAAACATGCCGGTGGGACAAAGAGTTTTCCCTCAATTATGGATTCCCCTGCCGCAATCGTCTGCTTTAATGGTTTTTGGACGGAATTTTGCAATACCAAATAAAGAAACCAACTGGTTCCGGCTATGAAGAGAAGTTGCGCGGCGACAGGTAACCCCTTAAATGACCATACACCGGCATTTTCGACTGTCTCCATCAGAAGATTTAGCCCAACAGCCACAAATGCCATGAAGCCAGTGACTTTCAACGTTATCCAGCGCCCCAGGTTACCGTTCATTAAGCATCCCTCTCTCTCGCCCAATGATTGCCAACTGATCTCCTATGCCGGTACCGGTCGTAACCAGAATACCCGGTTCCAGTTCAACCGCCATCTGCGCTTCTCTAATCCACGGACTGAAGCGGTACGGCTTTAACTGGCTGATGGCAAAAACTACGCGAAAACTGGAATTCAGGAAAACTACATCGATGGCAAAGCGCATAAAACACGTATGCACTGACCGGCAGGGTACCAAAAGTAATCCTTGGTGTTTTGGAAAATTTGGGTATCTCATAAGCCCTCTTAATCGCTTAAAAAAGGAATTAGCAACTGTTAGATCTTCAGCCAACATTCTTCTCCGGGTAACATTATATAATTTCACTTTTCATTCCCCCAGGATTTGCATTATTTGTAGCATGGCCGGTCCGAGCAGAACGATAAACAGAGTAGGAAAAATAAAAAGTACCAAAGGCAGTAACATTTTAATCGGTGCCTGCATGGCCTGGGTTTCTATTTTCTGCTTTCGCCGCGCCCGGATTTGGCTGGCCTGGGAACGTATAACCTTACTCATACTGACTCCCATCTGTTCCGCTTGAATTATGGCCCCTACGAAAGTGCTAACTTCTTCCAAACCTATTCGCAAGGCAAAATCCCTCAGACATTCCCGCCGCGGTTTACCTATCTGGAACTCCTTCAGTACCCGCTCAAACTCTTCGGCAAGGCTTCCTTTATATTTCTCCACCACCCTGCTCAAAGCGCCATCAAATCCCAGCCCTGCTTCTATACTTACGGTCAGAAGGTCTAAAACATCCGGTAATGAACGAGAGATTTCTTCTTGTCTCTTCCGGATCTTTTTCTTCAGATAATAGTCTGGAACCCAGCGACCGGTCCAAAATCCAAAGAGAGCATAGACTATAGCACTACCAATATTATCCTGAAAAACCAGGGCCAAAATCATTACTAATATAGCAATCAAAAGTGCCAGAAGATACCTGAGAGCTGTAAATTCATCTGCATTTAACCCCCAAGGATTTCCTGCTTGGTTGAGCAGCAGTTGTAACATCTCCTTTTTTTGTCCCGGGATAACTTCAGCCAAAAAATCAGCGAATTTTCTTATTAGAGGTAACCCCAGCCGCTTTAAAAAAGGCTGATTTAATTCCACATTTCGGAAATCGAACTCAGAATTAAAATTTTGTCGGAGGCGTTTTCTAAGACCAGAATTTTTTTCCTTAATTACCCCTTCAACCGCCTGAACCAAAAGCACCGTACTTAAGAATATTAACCCTCCAATAATTTTCTCCACGGTCAACGCCCCCTGCGCTCATATCTGAACATTAACTATTTTCCTTATCAAAATTACTCCTAGTACCTCGGAAATTACCCCCCAACCTAACAACAACCTTCCGGCACGGGTACTGAAAAGGACAGCTATGTATTGCGGATTGAAAATAAGTAAGAAAGCTAACAGGAATAACGGTAAACTGCCGATAATAAACCCAGAAATTCTGCCTTGCGCCGTAAGAGTTTTGATCTCACCCCGAATTCTAATTCTTTCCTTGATGGTTGAAGCGATATTATTCAAAATTTCTGCCAAATTTCCGCCTACCTGCCGTTGAATTAAAACGGCAGTTGTCATCAATTCCACGTCCGAACTTTCGGTACGTTGAGCAAGACGCAGCAGGGCCTGCTCCGTTGATGAACCCAGCTTAATCTCTTGTAAGGTCCTGGCAAACTCATTACCAATTGGAGCAGCCATTTCACGGCTAATCATTTCCATGGCCTGGGTAAAACTGAAGCCGGCCTGAAGAGCGTTGGCCATTAAAATTAGCGTGTCTGGCAACTGATTCTCAAGCTTTTGTTTTCTTTTAGCTCTAGCTCTATTCAAAAGCAGAGCCGGAAATAATAGCGTGCCGGCAAGCACGCTTAAGCCCAGTAAATATCTTTGGGTCAAAAAGAGTCCTGCTACGGCCATAGCGGACAGGAGCTCTAGAGCTAGAAACTCCTGCACTTTAAAAGGTGCATCAGCCTGAATTAAAACCAAATCCAATTTCCGCCATAGGTAACCCCATTCAATCTTCGTTTTAAATAGCTTGCCTGCTATATCTATGAATACCTTGAATTCTGGTAATTGTTTCTTAATATCCTTATTCGGTTCTACTGAATACCGGCTGTATCTTTCCCGCAGTCGTGCCTGCCGGTGATCTTTTAAGATACTTAATGCTACACCGATAAAAAATGCACTTGTAAAAGACAAAATCACCAAACCTAATTCGGGAGAAAGCTTCACTCCGTTCACTCCCTACCAGTCGGCCCGGGAAAAGATATCGTCGGGCAACCTGATGCCCATGGCTTCTAGCCGGGGCATGAACCTAGGTCGTATTCCCGTGGCTCGAAAGCGACCCAATACTTTTCCATCTCCTTCTACTCCCGTCTGCTCATATACAAAAATATCCTGTAGAACAATAACCTCTCCTTCCATTCCCTGAACCTCAGTGATATGAGTAATTTTGCGCGTACCGTCCCGCAACCGACTTTGTTGTACAATCAAGTCCACAGCCGAAGCAATCTGTTCTCTGATTGCCCGTACCGGCAAATCCATCCCCGACATTAAGACCATAGTTTCCAGACGAGAGAGTAAGTCTCGCGGAGAATTAGCATGGGCCGTGGTAAGCGATCCGTCATGACCGGTGTTCATAGCCTGCAGCATATCCAGGGCTTCTCCACCCCTTACCTCGCCTACCACTATCCGGTCCGGCCTCATTCGCAAAGCGTTGCGGACCAAGTCGCGAATAGTTATAGTCCCTTTGCCTTCAACATTCGGAGGTCTCGTCTCCAGCGAAACCACATGCTCTTGTCTCAAATGCAGCTCTGCCGCGTCCTCAATAGTGATAATCCGTTCGTGATGGGGAATAAAGGAAGAAAGAACGTTAAGGGTAGTAGTCTTTCCGGAACCAGTGCCGCCGGAAACTATAATGTTTAGACGGGCGCGGACACACGCTTCCAAGAACGAAGCCATAGCTTGGGTGAGTGTCCCGAACCGGATCAGGTCTCCTGCTTCCAAGGGTTTATGGGAAAACTTGCGGATAGTCAGTATAGGTCCGTTCAGAGCAAGGGGAGGGATAATAGCATTTACCCGGGAACCATCAGGAAGCCGGGCGTCTACCATAGGCATGCTCTCATCAATCCGTCGGCCTAAGGGATTCACTATTTTTTCAATAATGTTCAGAACATGCTCATTATTTCGGAACTGTACATCAGTCAACTCTAATTTTCCATTCCTTTCGATGTATACTTGCCGAGGACCATTTACCATAATTTCCGAAACAGTAGCATCATTTAGAAACGGCTGAATAGGGCCGTACCCGAGAACTTCGTGTAAAAGCTCCTGCACAATCGAATTTCTTTCCGAACGGGAGAAAAAAAGCTGTTCTTCTTCAAACATTTCCTCTACCACTGCCATTATCTTAGGTAACAACTGCTCCTTATCTATCCTTTCTTCCCCCAGCTCTTCCACTAATCTTTGGTGTGCCCTCATTTTAAAATTTTCTACCGCAGAAGTTTCAGAATCACTACCCGTTCTACGCTGGCGTTCTTCACTTCTATCTTTTTTCTCCAGCCGTCTTAAAAGAGACATGTCTTTTGCTCCCCCTTAATCTAAAACCATTCCCAGAACCTTATTCCAAAAAACACGTATCGGGAAACCGCGGTTGAAGGATACTTTATTTTTGCCAACTACCTCCCCGACTAGTTCAAATATCTTAACTGTAAAAGGTGCCGTCCCTCGGCGCAGCACCACGGGTATGCCTTGGTTTACAGATTCAGTTACCAACTTACTAGCCTCGGGTATCTGTCCAACCACCGGATATTTCAGAGCTTTTTTAAAAATGCTACCTTCAACCTCGCCTGCCGAGCCCAATCGGTTCACTACCACACCGACTTTCTGGTGATATTGCAGTTGCTCTAATATTTCTGCCAAACTCCGCAGGTTTTTAAGACTGGCCAAATCCCTTGCTGTAACTAACAGTATGTGATCAGCTACATCTAACAAACTAATATTAATGTCGTGAAAGAAGCAGGCTGTATCTACTATCACGTATTGATATTTCTCTTTTAAGTACTCTAAAATTTGTTCTACGTCTTCCCAGCTAACTAACTCCGCTTCCTGCGGAAAAGAGGGAGCCGCCAGTATCTTGACACCGGAAAAGTGGGGTATCAAATAGCTTTCCATTAGTTCATCATCCATCTGATCTTTCTCCTGGACCAGTCCGCTGATAGTTCTCCGGGGATCCAAATTAAGGAACAGGGCGATATCGCCGAATTGCAGATCTAAATCCACCAGTACAACCTTTCCTTTTTCGCTCCGGGCCAGGGCTACGGCAAAATTCGTAGCTAAAGTTGTTTTACCAACACCACCTTTTCCGGAAAAAAAGGCAATAATTTTGCCCCTTTCTTCCTTTTCAACTAAGCGTGTCTCCGCTACCTTTGTACCTCCCTCTCGCTTTCGACGGGCGGCATATACCTTACGAATGGTGCCCGCCAGTTCATCACCGCTGAAAGGCTTTACCAGATATTCGCTTGCGCCTGCCATCATAGCTTTTCTCAAATACTCCTGCTCTCCTTGAATGGAGATAATGATTACCGAGGTCTCAGGGACATGGCAGGAAATAGCTTCGGTAGCTGCAATCCCGTCCATCAGAGGCATATTGACATCCATTAAAACTATGTCAGGTTTTAGATTCTCCGCCATCTTGACGGCTTCTTCCCCGTTCTCCGCCTCACCTATTACGGTAATGTCGTCTTCAAAATACAGCAGACGACTGATATCCTTCCTGGTTTGAGCTACATCATCCACCACCAGCACGGTGATTTGTTTCACTGTTTTCCTCCTTCCCCTTATGGCAGCAGGTCGGTAGCTCTCTGAACCGGTAAAGAAACTCTTTCTTTATCTGTCACTGACCGAAGTATCAGATGTAACCGCCCCACTTCGGCGGCAAGTATCAAGCGCAGAGCCTCCTCCGCAGAAACTTCCAAAGTAACGCTGCGCAGACTGGAATTGATCTCCTCTCGCTGGTTTTCCCGTTTCTGACCCACGGCCAGTATTTTCACATTTTGGACCAACACTACCGCTCCCGTACCGAGTTCGTCCCCACTTTCTGAAGTCCTGACAATAGCTATTACGTCTACCCGATCACCTGGTTGAGCCAATCCGGCCACACCGGATATTTCATCAACAGCGATAGTTACCGCTCTCAAGCCAGGAGAAATGTGGTAAGCCAGCTCCGATGCTTCTTCCGTATCCTTAACCACCCGGTCCCACAATACCTGTTCTCCCGCATATAGATTTTGCCTGGTTATGGCTCCGATGAGCTCTTCCTTACTGGATACCGTTCCCGGTAAAACAAAAGAGAATGGTATTTCTTTCTCCTGCACCATTGACTCCTTAATCACTTCTCCTGGGGCAATGTTTTCGGCCGCCACAACCACTTTGACAGTTTTCCAGGTCTCTTTCCAAGACTCTTTCAACTTCAGGAGATACCAATAGGTTGTGCCGCCAGCCAGTAAACCCAGCACCAGGGCGAAAACAAAAATTCTCTTGCTATTCATCCTTATACCTCCGTCCATTTATTCCGCCAATCGTACGCCCCGGAGCCCAAAGTCTAATCCGTGCCCTGTTATTCCCGATGCCAGGGTTTCAACAAAATAACCGTGTACTTCGCTCTCCTTCCCCTGTCCTTTTACTGCCTCCACAAAAAAGGCAGCAAATCCGGTTATCTTTACTTTTTTTACTTGCTGCCCTTCGACCTTCCACGGAACAAATACCGGTACAATCAACAAGCGAGGGCAGTCCCGGTAAAAAGATTGTGGCGTACACTGCCGTGCGTGACTGCACAAAGAAAGGCGATAATCTATAGCCCTCAGGGTAGGACCGGACAAATTTCCGGTTTGAGTATCTACTACCTCGCCCACTCGAAGCCATCCTTCATATCCGTACTTGAGATTCTCCTCGTATTGGTCTGCACCACCCTTGCCCAAAGCCAGTGCTCCGAAGTTTCCGGGTCCGAGATTGTTTTCCCGTCGGGAACTTCCGGCTCCGTATTTGAGAATATACCGCCGTCCCAATACAAAATTATCTTGCTTAACAGCAAGCGGGGCGGCGCCGCGAACCGCTAATAAACTCCTAACTTCAGCCTGACTTGCCTTCTGTACCAAACTATCTCTTATCCCCAAAATTCTCCCGAAGAAAAGTCGTACCGGCCTGACCGCCTTCACTCGCAGGCTCTGTCTGTCTTGCGCCACTTGAATTTCCATTAATTCTTCCGCTAACCCGTTACGCCTTGCATATTCTTTAGCTATTTCTACTGCCCTATCCGGATTACCGGGCAATTCCTGTGCTCCGGCTAAAGCCGCCGCATCTATACTCCGGCTCAACTTCTGACTCGCCAAGTAAGCCAGTCCTATATCAGTTACCAAGGCGGTAAAGCCCAGCAGCATCACCATACTTAGTGCGGTGAGCACTATGACACTTCCCTTTTCTTCACCTATTAAACCGTCCCAAAAAACTTTCACTCGCCTCAATTTTTGCCACCTACTCTACCCGCATAACTGTGCTGGCCTTAACCGGATAAGGGTTGGTCAGGATAAAATTCAAAGGAGGGGTAAACAGCGGAATAGAATACTCAACTGAAACCTCTATCATTTCACCGGCCGTCCGGTTTTCTTCCGCCGGATAAATACTCACAGATATCCTCTCCGGTTCCAACGGGCTGGCAGCTCTCTTGACCTGCATCACGATCTCCGCGTCAGTTCCTCCCACGGCTCCCAAACGAGCTCCCTCCCGAGATCCATGCACTACCGCCAAATAAGCATTCGTAAGACGCGCGGTTTCGATTATCCCCCCCATAAGCATTAACAGGACCGGTAAAACCAGGGCCAGTTCCACCAAAGCTTGCCCATTATCCCCATCGCGTAATTTTTTGAGGGCGGTCATTTTCTCACCTCATCCACGCGACCACGAATGCTCCCAACGCTATAGCTAAGGCGTAGGGAAGTCGATAATCATTGTCCCTACTACGCAAACCTTGGAGAACGGACAGTGAAAAACGCGTCCAATATAGTTGCCATAAAATCATTCCCACCCGCATCAAGGTCGTCTTCAATTGCTTGTTTTTTAATAATACCAAACAAGATAATAATCCCCCGATAAGGGCTGCGGCCAGGAAAGTATAAAATACGAAAGAACTCCCCTGTAAGGCTCCAATCACCCCGAGAAGCTTGACATCACCGGCTCCTATACCGTCAAGTAAAAAAGGAAGGAAAAACAATCCTAAACCTACGAGCAGTCCTCGGATGGAAAAAAACACTCCCTGCCATCCGTCCGATAGGCCGTGTACCAGTACGGCCAATCCAAAGCCCGCAATTAGAATTCGGTTAGGAATTTTTCGTTCGCGCAGATCGTGATAAACTGCCATAACTAAAACTGTAATTAAAACCAAATTTAATATCATTTCCATACGCATCATCCACCTTGGTTGTCCAATGGTGAAACGGCATCACGGAAAAGAAAAAGAACGGCAGCCCTCCTGCTAATACAGCAGGGCCACCCAGGGTGGAAGGAACTAAAAATCCTAACCCCTCGGATTCGTACCCTCCAGTCCAGTGGTAATATCGTTAAAGATAGCAGCCAATTTATCTTTCATCGCCAGCAGAGAACCTATTAAGAGAACCGCTACCAATGCCAATATCAGCCCGTATTCGGTCATCCCCTGACCATCTTCCTCCCGCCACAGTCTGCGCAAAACCGCCAGCAACTTAACACACCCCCTAAGGAAACTCTTTTTCAAACTAGTTTTAAAGCCTTTGTTAGGCTCTGGGGTACCCCGGTTGTCTCTAATTTAACATATATTCTATTTTCTTCCTATCGAGCCAAAGTCTTAATTTACATAGGACTTCGGTCCCAAAAATTAAAAGAGACAATTGATAACAATTGTCTCTATAACTCAACCAGTTTATGCTTAACCGCATAAAGGGCAGCCTGAGTTCGATCCTCTACCTTAATCTTTCGAAAAATATTAGTAATATGATTTTTGACGGTTTTTTCGCTGATGAACAACTTCTCCCCGATCTCCCGATTGGAAAATCCCTGAGCAATCAATTTAAGAATCTCCACTTCCCGCTTGGTCAAGGGTGGGCTCTGAACCATCTCTTTTTCTTTGGCCAATTGCTGTAATCCATGAATGACTTTAGGAGTGAGAGAAGGATGCAAAGCTGGTTTACCCTCTGCTACTTCTAGAACTACCTTTATAAGATCGTGCGCATCGATATCTTTAAGAACATACCCGCTGGCCCCCGCTTTAAAAAGTTCAGTGACGTATTCTTCATCGTCGTGTATGGTTAAAACTATCACTTTGGTGGACGGAAATTCTCGTTTTATAAGGCGAGTAGCCTCCAATCCATTTACATTAGGCATATTGATATCCATTAGTACAATATCAGGCCGATATCTTCGAGTTAATTCCACGGCTTCCTGCCCGTCGCTTGCTTCTCCACAAATAACTATCCTTGGCTCCAGCAGTAGTATTTTTCGCAACCCTTCCCGGATTAAAGAGTGGTCATCAGCAATCAGAACCTTTATAACCTCCATAAAAATCACTCCCGTTTCTGCAAAGGAATGCTAATCCTGATCTGAGTTCCCTTACCTGGAGCAGAATCAATATTAATCTTTCCTTCCAAAAGCTCTACTCTCTCCCTCATCCCTATCAACCCGTAGGATTCTCCCTTCCCGCCAAACACCTCCTGAGGGTTAAAACCACAACCGTTATCTTTTACACTAACATTTATCCGTTCGGGAGTTGTTTCCAGCCTGACCTGAACTCGAGAAGCCCGCGCATGTTTTTTAACGTTATTTAGCGCCTCCTGTACCAAACGAAAAACGGCTACCTCTAAAGCTGGAGCTAATCTTTCTTCCTGTCCCAGAACGGTAAAATCCACTTCCAATTTGCTCTCTTCCTGCAGATTGGCCATGAACCTTTTCAGAGTCGGAATCAATCCCAAATCATCCAGTACCATCGGACGGAGGTCAAAGATAATCTTACGTACATCCTGTAGACTCTGCTTAACCAAATTTTTGAGCTCGGAGAGCTCCTTCCCCACCCGGGAAGGGTCAATAGCCAGCAGTTTTTCACAAATCTCCGCTCTCAAGATAACATTGGCAAGAGATTGAGCCGGACCGTCGTGAATCTCCCGTGCCACCCGCTTGCGCTCTTCTTCTTGAGCTTTAATGATACGCAACCCCAGTAGCTGTCTCTGCTGTATTTCTTCCAACTGGTTACTCAATTCCTGCAAGTTACCCCCCAGGAAGTTGAGAACTACTCCCACCTGGGAGGCAAGGTTTTCCGCTTTTTCCACCGTCTCTTCCAGCTTACGGAGACTAATTTCCAGCTGATCCCTCCGGAGTCTTAATTGCGTCTCCCGTTCCCTTAACAGCCCTAATCTGATTTGTAACTGCCTTGCCTTTTCGTAAGCCTGCCGCATATCTTCCTCCGTATACTTGTGAAAATTCCTGCTGACCTCCATCAGCCGAATTCGAGCCTGCTTTTCCTTTCTTTCCAAAAGGTCAACTTCGTCTATAGTCTTTTTTACCTGATTTTGAATTTCTTGTAACTCTGCCTTAATTCTTTCCCTTTCACTTCGAGCATTGTCGGCGATATCAAGGATTTGATCACGGCTTTTTTCCAAAGTAGCAAGGGTCTGTTTAATTACTTTGTCCAAAGCCCTAACATCTACCACCATAAACACCCCGAATATAAGAATATCAATATGTTTCTTGACTCAAGCAGTTATTTCCTGCCTGCTTCCACTATCAATCGTTATATCTTTAAGCAATAAAAAAATCACTACTAACTGTAGTGATTTAAATTCATCATTTGTCTATGCGATCCAAGGTGAATCTTCCAAGCTTGCCTTCGCGAAAGTCTCTTAATAAAATTTTTCCTGCTTTTTGGTAATCCACTTCGCCCCCGGGCAGCAAACAACCCCGTTTTCTGCCAATCTGTTCCAATACCTTTTTCGCGTTAGAGGTTAAATTTCCTAAACGGTAGCGATTTGACAAGACCTGCGGATAATGTTCCTGCAGGAATTCAACCAATTCAGTAGCTACCTCAGCCTCATCGTAGACCAATTCACTGATAGTGCCCACCAGTATCAGTTTGAAACCAATCTCTGCATCTGTCAATTTTGGCCACAAGACACCCGGAGTATCAAGCAATTCTAGATCCCGGCGAAGGCGTATCCACTGTTTACCCCTAGTTACGCCGGGCAATTCACCCGTTCTGGCAGGAGCTCTGCCCGTTAATCGATTGATTAAAGAGGATTTTCCTACATTAGGAATGCCTACAACCATGGCCCGGACAGCTCTAGGACGCAAACCCTTTAATCGCAGTTTCTCCAACCGGGGCCTTGCCACTTCCCGACAGGCAGGCAATATTTTCGATACTCCTAGCCCGGTAAGGGAACTGACGGCCACGGCCTTAAAGCCTTTTTGACGGTAATAATTAATCCAGGCTTCCGTAGCTTCAACTTCCGCCAAATCCGCCTTATTCAAAACCAGCAGGCACGGTCGGTCACCATAAAAGGCTGCTAAGTCCGGATTACGGCTGCTTTTAGGTATTCGTGCATCAAGTACTTCTATCACCAGGTCGACTACCTTCAAACTTTCCTGTAGTTGTTGTTTGGCCTTCACCATGTGGCCCGGATACCATTGGATTTTCACTTTAAGCACCTACCTGATTAACCCTGCTCGAAACCAAGGCCAAAAAATAAGGACCGCTTTGCCAATGATATACTTTCTATTCAGGGGCCCCCAGAAACGACTGTCTTGACTGTGACTGCGATTATCCCCCATCACGAAGTAGTAACCTTCCGGTATAGTGACGGGACCGTAATTGCCAAAACGGATATCAGGCGGCAGGTAAGGTTCCTCCAATTTTCTCCCGTCTATAAACACTTGGTTGTTTTTTACTTCCAGGGTTTCCCCGCCAAAGGCAATTATTCTCTTAATAAAGTCTCTTTGAGGATCTAAAGGAAAACGAAATACGATAACATCGCCTCGGCGCGGTTTTTGAAAATGGTAAATAAATTTATTTACCAATATTCTGTCTCCCGGCCGTAACGTCGGTTCCATAGAGCTAGAAGGAATGTAGAAAGGCTGAAAAAGAAAAAGGCGAATTATAAACGATAACATCAAAGCGATAGCGACAGTCTGCAAGATCTCGGTGAGATTGTGCCACAGTCTTTGGTTACCTTTCATTATGTTCTCCTGCTCCTCCAGAAATAAAAACTGCTTGATCAGGTAAATAAAGGGACTGGCATGGCAGTCCCTCCTATATTCTAACGTCTTTCTTTTATCCGAGCGGCTTTGCCAACTCTGTCCCGCAGGTAGTAAAGTTTGGCTCTACGGACTCGTCCCCGACGTACAACTTCAATGCGCTCTATCATCGGTGAATGGACGGGAAAAGTCCGTTCTACCGCAACTCCGTAGGAAATACGGCGTACCGTAAATGTCTCCTTGATCCCTTCTCCTTTCCTTTTAATGACGGTTCCTTCAAAAGGCTGAATTCTTTCCCGGTTTCCTTCGATAACCTTCACATGAACCCTTACCGTGTCACCCGGTCGAAAATCGGGAATATCTTTCTTAACATATTCCTGCTCTACCGCCTTTATTAAATCCATATGTAGTTTATCCTCCCTTCTTACTGCTCGAAAAAAGGCTTATTAGCTCCAAAACACCATGCTGTATTATAGCACAACCACTTCTCATTGGCAACTTATTTCCACCACTTTTCGCCACAGAGTCGATCAATAATAATCGATACGGCACTCCGGACCGAAAGGTGGTTATAGTTTCCGACTCCATATATAGGCTCAAGAATGTAATCGGCTTTCAACATTATTTCCTCGGCCAGACCCCAGCCAGTACCAAAAAGGATTAAATATGGATTTACCTCCTCTTCCAACTGCTTCCGCAACTCCCGATAACCGATGGAATTAGGATAAAGTCGAGCGTCTGTAACCACCACTCGAGGCCTTGTCCCTTCCTTTTCCCTAATCTTTTCCTCCGCTTCTGCAACGCTGGAAACTAAATGTATGGTGGTAAAGGCCCTTTGTCGATCCGGATTGTACCGGGCACCCTGTCCCGACTGCCAATATTTAATGATGCGCCTAGCTATTTCCACCTGTCCCGGCAAGGGCTGAATCACAAAATAACCGTCTAGCTCATAGCTGGCTGCAACCCGAGCCAGATCGTGTAAATCCAAGTTGGTAATCGAGGTGTTGATAATCTCCATCCGCTTGTTATAGACGGGATAATGAACCAGACCGATATACAGGGGCGCTCTTTTTTTGTCCATGGCTATTATACCTCTTTTATCTAATTTCCATAATTACTCTTCTTGGCCATGCTCCTGCTTAATTTCTTCCAAAAGCAGATGGTCTTCCTCGGTTAAAGTTGCCTTCGCCAGCAGATCCGGGCGACGCAACCAGGTCCTCCGCAAGGCCTCTTTACGGCGCCACCTTCGAATGCGCTGATGGTGGCCGGACAACAATACCTCCGGAACCGAATATCCCCGAAATTCCTTGGGGCGAGTATACTGAGGATACTCCAACAAACCAAAGGTAAATGATTCCTCACGGGCGGATTCTTCATCCCCGAGCACTCCCGGTATTAACCGGCTAACCGCATCAACTACTACCATAGCGGGTAATTCACCGCCCGTTAAAATGTAATCACCAATAGACAGTTCATCGGTAACGAGATGTTGCCGTATGCGTTCATCAAAACCCTCGTAGCGGCCACATATGAGGATCAGGCGGGAAGATGCGGCAAGTTCCTGTGCCTTCTCCTGGTTGAATAATTCTCCTTGAGGGCTTAACAAGATAGTACGGCATTGCGGGTAAAAATCCTCTCCTCGAATTGCTTCCACCGCCCGGAAAATCGGTTCCGGTTTCATTACCATCCCCGCACCGCCACCGTAAGGGTAATCGTCTACTGATTTATGTTTATCAAGGGCGTAGTCCCTGATATTTACTAGATTAATTTCCAGCAGACCTTTTTCCTGAGCTTTGCCGATTATACTGGTTTGTAACGGTCCCTGAAACATCTCTGGAAAAATAGTTAGAATATCAATGCGCATCTTTATCGCCCCACTTAGGCCTATTCCCGCAGGCCCGGTAATAATTCTACCACCAATTTGTTTTCTTCCAGATCTATCTTCTTAACCACATCCTTCAAGGCCGGTATCAGAATTTCTTCTCCCGTGTCGGGGTTCTGAACAACATAAACATCATTACTTCCTGTCCGATGCACATCCACCAGTTCTCCTAGAAATTCTCCTTTATCACTGTAAACCTCGGAACCAACCAGTTGAAATATGTAGTAGTGACCTTCAGGCAGAGGGACGACTTCTGACCTGTTAATCTTGATCAGGTAATCCTTCAATTGCAAAGCTTCGTTCATATCATTGATTTCTTTAAATTTAACAATAACGAATTGTTTGTGAAATCGTGCTCTCTCGACGTGCAGTTCTCGCATATCTTCCTTTTGTACATATACTTTACCAAGTCTCTGGAAACGTTCTGGGAAATCGGTTAACGGATATACCCGTACTTCCCCTCTATGTCCATGAGTGGTAGTGATTTTGCCTATGGCGATCAGGGGCTCAACCATCATGACACCCCTCCCCAATAGCATCCGGATAGCGGATGTCAATTATTTTGTTGTCTTCCAGGACAATTTCCACCCCACTGATTTTTTCCCAGTAGTCTCCAATCTGAACTTCCACCAAACGGTTTACCGTTCCCTGCTTTATTTCCTGACCAATTTCCATCTCTTGGACCTCTTTGAGTTTTTGTAAGAGTTGGTTGCGTGCCTCCATTCTTTTCTGCTTTTCTCCTTCTAATTGCCGCTTTATCACAACCACTTGGTCCGGCTTTTGCTTCTCCCATTCGGCAATTAATCTTTTTCCAGTAAATTCCAACCGTTGTAGTTCCGCTTCTAACTTTTGAAGAGCCGCCCGGATATCTCGGATAAGTTTTTCTTTCAAATGGAGGGTTACTTTTGCTTTTATGGTAATCGGCTGAATAATAGTTAAACTTTTCACCCCATCCCTCCTTCCGAACATAAAAGGGGCTGATAGCCCCTCCGGTTAAATGATTTCTAGAACAACTCTTTTGCCTTCCTTAGCTGCAGCTGCCTTGATTACCGTTCGAATAGCTTTGGCAATTCTACCCTGTTTCCCAATCACTTTACCCATATCTTCGGGAGCGACCCGCAACTCCAAAATGACTGATTTCTCTCCCTCAACTTGGTTAACCTGCACTGCAT
The DNA here is from genome assembly GCF_002207765.1 of Calderihabitans maritimus. Lineage (NCBI taxonomy): Bacteria > Bacillati > Bacillota > Clostridia > Neomoorellales > Calderihabitantaceae > Calderihabitans > Calderihabitans maritimus. Next base: position 30,802 of record NZ_BDGJ01000101.1, on the reverse strand, counting down.
CAGGGTTGTCTACCAGAGCTTTCGCCAAAAACTCTACCAGTTCCTTCACCGGATTTACCCCCTCACCTCTACTTGGCTTTCGTCTCCATATACTTCTGCCAGACTCCTGCTTTCCGCAACAGTGCCTTGGCCGTATCTGAAGGCTGGGCCCCTGTCTTCAACCATTTGAGAGCCTTTTCCTCATCGATGTTAATGGCTTCCGGTTGTCGGGTAGGATCGTAATAACCTATCTCCTCAATAAAACGTCCATCCCTTGGAGAACGGGAGTCAGCTACAACTACCCGGTAAAAAGGATCCTTTTTGCCTCCCATTCGTTTCAACCTAATCTTAGTAGCCATGTGATCACCTCCTTTTAATTTCCCAATTAGTTAAATCCTATACATATTTTTTTAATGTAAGAAAGGGAAAGGAAATATTCCCTTTTTCGCCTTTTTTCCTTTTTTACCTTTTTTGAACTTTCCTCGTCCGCCAAAACCTGCCATCCCGCCTAACTGTTTCATCAACTTCTGGGTCTGGAAAAACTGCTTGAGCAGTCGATTCACATCCTGGACCGTGGTACCGCTTCCCCTGGCTATCCTCCTCTTCCTGCTACTATTGATGATCTCCGGATTACGCCTTTCTTCAGGAGTCATAGACTGGATTATGGCTTCGATGCGAACCAATTCTCTCTCATCAAACTGAAGGTTCTTAAGCTGCTTGGCTCCCGCCAACCCGGGGATCATGCCTATTATTTCCTCCAAAGGACCGAGGGATTTCATCTGCTGCAGTTGTTCCAGAAAATCCTCTAAAGTGAACTTTTCCTGAAGAATTTTTTGTTCCATCTGGCGGGCCTTCTCCTGGTCAATATTTGCCTGAGCTTTTTCAATCAAGGTTAAAATATCGCCCATCCCCAGAATGCGAGAGGCCATCCGATCCGGGTAAAACGGTTCCAGAGCATCCACTTTTTCTCCCATTCCTACAAATTTAATTGGGCACCCGGTAACCGCTTTCACCGAAAGGGCAGCCCCGCCTCTAGTGTCGCCGTCCAATTTAGTAAGGATGACTCCATCTAATCCTAACCTTTCATGAAAAGTTTTAGCCACATTTACCGCATCCTGCCCGGTCATAGCATCTACTACCAGCAGTATTTCATGAGGTTTGACCTTTTCTTTAATCTGAACTAACTCGTTCATCAATTCCTCGTTTATGTGAAGTCGTCCTGCCGTGTCTATGGTCACCACGTCATAACCACCTTGGCGGGCATACTCTACAGCAGCCAGAGAAATATCTACCGGATTCTGTTTCTCTCCCAAAGAAAATACAGGTATTCCTGTTTGCTCTCCTAAAACCTGTAACTGTTTTATGGCTGCAGGACGGTAAACATCAGCTCCAACCATTAAAGGACGTCTTCCCTGCTTACGCAACAAGTTGGCCAGTTTGGCAGCAGTAGTCGTCTTACCGGCTCCCTGCAGACCCACCAGCATTATTACTGTAGGAGGTTTGGATACTAAATTTATTTTGCTCTGCGTTCCTCCCATCAGTTGCGTAAGCTCGTCGTTTACAATTTTAATAACCTGCTGAGCTGGGGTTAAGCTTTTTAATATCTCTTCCCCCACAGCCCTCTCCTTGATTTTGCCGATGAAATCCTTAACTACCTTATAATTTACGTCCGCTTCCAGCAGTGCGAGCCGCACTTCCCTTAGGGCTTGTTCCACATCTTTTTCCGTAAGTTTTCCTTTATTTCTTAACTTTTTAAATGTCTCTTGAAGCCTCTCGGCCAATTTGGAAAAAACGGCCATTTTAATCCCTTTCTAATTCAAAAGTTTTTTCAAATATTCTTCTGCTTCCGTAAGATAACACATTTCTCCGCTGGCACGATACTTCGCCAATAAATTCAGAACTGTTTCTATATCTTTTCTTTGCGTCAGAAACTTGTTGAGAAGACCTAACTTACTCTCTAATTCTTCCAATGTTCTTCCTGCCCTTTTCAAAACGTCATACACAGCCTGCCGGCTGGTGCCATACTCCTCAGCAATTTCTCCCAATGATAAATCATGATGGCAATATAACTCCACAATTTCTTTCTGCTTACTGGTCAACAATTTCCCGTAAAAGTCATAGAGCCACGCTATACGCGCTATCTTAGGAAGCATTAGTTTCACCAACGTTGTTAAGGAGTAATGCTTTACAGTAGTATATTACTTATACCCTAACAAAAAGTCAAGAACCATAAGCAAAAAGATGTTTACTGTCAGGTTAACCCTAGTTAAACCCCTAGCCTTTAACGCTTTTCAGGGATCTATCAATTCCCCGGTAGTGCTGAAACGAAGTGGAAACGCTTCTTTTTCCACCCGCAAGTCCGCCCGTTCAGCCAGTTCCGGGAGTAATGTCTCCGAAGCATATAGTTCCTGCAGGTGCAAAGTGTTGTCAATTAGAAGAGCTCTGACTTGTCCGGCATCCATATGGAGGCTCCTTACAGCAACATCAATGGCTTCCCGGTCACTTTCGAAAACCATAGGCAGCATGGCTCTCTGGACAAATCCCGTGGTCAGACAATTCAAATAGGTTGCTTCAAAATTGATTTTTTTAACCAGCCGGCGTGTCGTAAAATCCGCTAAACCTATACCTGTAGCGTTACCGTGAGATTGAGGAGAAAGATCCAAAACCACTATGCGCCGAATATGGGGAACATCAGGTTCTGGTATTCCAAAAACTCTCCACCTTCCAATGACATTGGTATCCATACCTGTACCGCTGAAATTCTTGCCCATTTCCTTCACAATCAGCAGGTCCAGTGAGTTAACCGGCAACTGCGGAAGAAGTTTCCTTGCCTCTTGAAGGAGTTTCTTTTCCTCTTCCTGGAATTGTTCCGGCCGTATCGCTTTTATAATCGCCGTCTCTTCATATCCATTCTCAACGATGGCCAGTCCAAACAGAACCGGGAGCCGCGTGAGCATTTCCCGGGCGATTTCCGGAATGGTGCGGGCCATCTCACCGGGACCCAGCCGATGAACCACCGTCGCACCTGGTACGCGACCGAGTCCCACAGCCATCATTTTCAGCAACCCGCTTTCGTTTTCGCCCCGAAAGGCCGTGTGAGGTTTTACCCGGTTTACTACCACCAGACCATCAGCCTCCACCGCCTCTCGGGCACAGTAAACAGGAAACCCGGAAGAAGTACATCCTAATTGGACCACCTGATCGGAAACCAGTACCGGAACTCCCAAGTTCTCTTCCCTGATTCCTAACTTGCTTAAAATCTTACGCTGGCCCTCGGCAGTCCCGCCTCCGTGACTGCCCATAGCCGCTACCAGGAACGGGCGCCCTCCTGCCTCCTTTATCTTCTGACAGACACTCTTGAGGATCCGGTCGATATTAGCGATACCTCGACTTCCGGCAGTGACTGCTATCATATGTCCTGGCTTAACTATCTCCGGCAAATTAATTTTTTCCAGCTCCCGCGCCACCTCTACTTCAATATCTTCCACCTTGGGCCGCGGTAGTATCTGCTTAACTTTAACAAACGACGGTAAGCCTTCTCCCAACTTGCCTTCCTCCTTCCATTTTCCTCGCCCCCAGCGCGTTAAGTAATTCACTCCTCTAATTGTTTTAGTTTTTTCCATAGCGTGGTCCGGCTAACGCCCAGCAGCCGGGCTAGTTCGCTTCGGTTTCCTCCCACCCTTTTATCCAGTTGACGTATAATTTGTACAACCATATTGTCGAGCTTGTCTATTTCTATAACTAAACTATTATCATCCCAATCGTAGTTTTCTCTTTCAGCGTTATTCATGTCTTCACGAAAATGTTCCAATAAATTAGGCTCTAGTTCATCTCCGTCAGCAAGAATGACAAACCTTTCCACAAAATTTTCTAACTCCCTCACATTACCCGGCCAGTCATATTGCAAAAACCATTCCATAAGTTTTGCTGGAAGACTCTGAACCGTTTTGCCAAACTTAGCGTTAAACTTGCGAAGAAAGTGTTCCACCAGCAACGGAATATCTTCTTTCCGCTCCCTCAAGGGCGGTAGGGTTAGCTTAAGTACATTTAACCGGTAAAAAAGATCATCCCGGAAAGCACCCTGCTGTACTGCTGCCCGCAAATTCTGGTTAGTAGCGGCGATCACCCTGATGTCTACCGGGATAATTCGGTCGCCACCTACGCGCATGACCTCCTTTTCCTGCAACACTCTCAGAAGTCTAGCTTGTAACTCAAGAGATATCTTTCCTATTTCATCCAAAAAAATTGTTCCTCCATGAGCTAACTCAAAGAGTCCTGCCTTTCCTCCTCTTCGAGCGCCGGTGAAAGCCCCTTCAGCGTAGCCAAATAACTCGCTTTCCAGCAGACTTTCCGGCAGGGCAGCACAGTTGACTGCCACAAAAGGTCCCGTCCGGCGCTTGCTACTTTGGTGTATGCTCTGGGCAATTAGTTCTTTTCCTGTCCCACTCTCTCCTGTGATTAGCACGGTAGAATCCGTCTCCGCAAACTTTTCGGCAGAAGCTATAACATCTTTCATAACCTTACTCCGGTAAATAATATCGTTAAAACTAAATTTAGCTACCAACCCCTGGGTGTACAATTCTTTACGAATTCGTTGCTCTAACTGCTGAATTCTGGTAACGTCCTGAAGAGTTAAGATGATGCCTAGAGTTTGGCCCCCGACTTTGACGGGCATCCGGTTAACTATTACCTGAGATTCACCCACCTGTCTTAAATCTCCCTTTATTTCTTCTTGACCCTTGAGCAAATCTAACAGATCGTCATTAGCCGTCACCGCACTAATGCTTTTGCCAACTACCTGGCGGGCAGCTATACCCAAAATTTTTTCCGCGCCGGGATTAAAAACAGTGATCACACCGTTTTCGTCAACGGCAATTATCCCTTCGTTGGCAGCATGGATAATAGTTTTTAACCGTTCCTCCTTTTCCCGATCCTTGCGAATGATTCGGAGAATATCAATGGCCCTCTGGATTGCCTGCACTAACGCCCTTCTACTGGTATAAACCAAAACCCCTTGCATTCCTTTCTGCCGGGCTAATCTAACTCCGATATACCCGCCACCAACTATAACTTCAATACCGTCCTTATACGCTTTTTCTACCTGTTCTTCAATTTCCCGGGTATTGCCGTATAGATATTGTTTGACTTCCGTTCCCAAAATTTCTACCAAACTGTCAAAATCGTACTCAATTTGTTTATATCGGAATCCAAGAAAACCTATCTTATCTCCGAGTTTTTTTGCATTCCATAACGCCTGCAGAAGGTCAAAATCAGTATACTCAGCCGTAACTACAGGCACGTTAACTACCCGTTCAATTGCTGCGGCCGTACCCGCCCGGCTAATAACAACTTCAACTTCCCCTTCCTGTACAAGTTCCTGTGCGCTGGCAGCAGCCTCCTCAAGAACTTTCTCCAATATTATTGCTTCTACCTCCATCTCCACACATATTTGCCGGGCCAGAACAGTAAATTCAGGATAAGGCGAGGTTATTAAAATTTTAGACATTAACAAGATCACCCCATTTTAAAACGAAACTGTTAAGGAGAATTAAAAAACCCAAGCCTAAGTTGCTTGGGTTTTTTAATTCTCTACCCAAATTAATTTCCCTCTATAAAAGCGTTCACTTTATATACCGACTTGTTCTGATATTTAACATCAAGATTCTTTTTTCTCCGGTGCCATATGAAAATCTCGAAAGAACGGGGTATAATCCACCTGCATGTGATAATTAGGGGTAGGCCAGCCGAATTGCTGCCGCTGTGCCAACCTGTAAGCAGCTCCGTGTTTTTTCATTTCAAACCCTACGCTGCTGCAAAGTTTGTCTGGATCGAGATCTTCTAAATACACCACTTTCTCCTCCACAGCGCTCTTTACCACTTCCTCGCCCGCAGAAGATCTCACCAGCAGGGCAGAAGTGCCATAATAATCAGGTCCGGTCCGCTGTGGCGCCCAGTAATCCCCTACCGCAATGTCGGCGAGTTCACTTGACCAATCAATACACATTTCACAGCGGTCCCTTTTATAGTGCGGCATCAACATATGGTAAACATAACGGTGTCGGTCTACGGTAACGGTTTCTCCGTTCCGAAGCTGTACTACAAAATGCCCTGGCCAGTCTCCGCCCCGGTATTCCAACCGGGCTATTTCTTCCATTTTGTCTATACCGCACCACTCCACCAGAATATGGCGGGTACCCTCAAAATAAAACTGAGAAGCACAAAACAAACCTATTGTTAATTTAATTTTTACCGAAATATCCCGTGGTATACCATAATACTGCATCTTACGCACCGCGTGAATATGGCAGGGTAGACCAACCAGTGCTATACGCCGATATCCGCGCTTTACAGCTTCCCGAATGCGCATGTTAACAGGAACCACGGCATATTTGGACTGAGCAGCATCCACAATTTCCTCTCGGCTGGCCGCTATCTTGGCTTCCGTAAGCCAGGGTTTCTCTGTATTAAAGCCAGCCACAATCGCACAGTCAATTATTCCCGTTTCCAGGGCGTGCACCAAGAGTGCCGTTACCACGCCTCCGCTAGCGCCCTTTTTCCGGATAAAATCGTCCCTAGCATATCCATTATAGCTGTTGCGATAAACTCCCAGATCTGCTAAAGCCGGTTTACGATTTCTACCAAAACAATGTCGTTCCAATTCCAATAGCGGCACATCGTTTCCCGGGCAAATACGGGAACAAAGGCCGCAGGAGGAGCATACACCAGTACAAACCGGCATAGGTTCGCCGTACACCCGGGACATACTGAGCGCCGCGGAGGGACATATTCCCACACAACTGCCACACCCCGTACACAGTCCCCGTCGTACCACTAAACTTTCCAATTGGGGAAAACCTATGTTCATAGTCAGGACTGCCTCCTACTTCAACCCCAATTTCTTTACCCGATAATAACCGGTATAGATTACCCCTAAAGGATTGTGGGCTAATACCCGGTCCTTTACCACCAAGGTGGTTACCGGAGCCTTCGAATACTTGGTGAACAAAATGTCATGGCCAATACATAAGCCTACAATAATGTTTAATTCGGTCTTGCTATCATTCAGTATCATAGCCTGGCCTACCGGGTTGCAAGTAGCCTCATACCGGTCTTCTATAATGTTAGGTATGTTGAACTTTCTCTTGTCAATACCGCACACCTTGCAACAAACAGAACTCACTTGGAAGCCTTCTTTTTCGAGAGCCTTATTTAAAATGGCAGCCTCATCTCCCAGTCCAACACAAAAAGCCATGCCCAGACGACTGTAACCCATCTCCCGCGCAAAACGCATTAGTTCTTCTAGTCGGGTTAATTTCATATAATATTCGCTTTCTAACCGGCCCGCTGTGGAAAGAATTTTCCGCTGTTCCGGATCTTCGTAGTGAGGCATCACCTTATCAGCATAATCAACACACACTTTCCCATGGTTGTAGCAACGCCGTTCTTGACATGCGGCACACCGCATATTTAACACCTCTTTCTTTAATCATTACTTCCCAATCCGCTCGTTATTTTCCGTACATCGCTTATATACTCGAGTTGCAAGACATCCGTGATTACCTTTTCCAGACGCGAGGGCGTTAGGAACGCTCCGGCTAATTGCCGAAACTTTTCAATCAGTTCTTCCCGGCTAACAGGGTTCTCCGGATCTCCTTTCGGGAAATCCGTATATCCCGTAAATTTACGTCCGTCTTTGAGGATAATTTCCACCCTGCCCGGCCACTTGGCTGGATAAGCAGAATCCAGATCCGGATCGGTAACAAACTCTACACGGGACAGGAATTCCCGCAATTGGGGATCTCGCAGGTTATCTTCAGAAAATTCTTCCAGTCCTACCCTTCCGTACCTAGCCGCCAGTGCTACACAGAACTGAGTACTGAACTTAGCTGCGTAAGGAGTCTCCGGATCAGCATTGTCAGTGATATTCAAGGCTATTTGGTACGCTCTAACCCGCACCTTTGCAATTTCCTCAAAGGACAACCCGTATTTTCGCATTAAGTCTAAAACAATGTCAACAGTCTGATGAGTGTGCCGGCAAGAAGCGTGAATTTTGAAACTGGTTTCCGTAATTTTGTAATGTTTGCCTAGCCTGTCAGTTATTTTTTCGAGATCATATTCAGAGGCAGTTGCCCGGCAAAAGCCCCTCCGACCCTCAATAATTCTAGCGGCTCCTGTAAAATTCCTTTCAGCCAGCAAGGCCGCCAAAAGTCCGTTCATAGCAGCTTTTCCCGGATGCAGGTGTTTGGTCATAGCCCCATCTTCGATAAATTCCCACAAACCTGCAGCCTGCGTACCAGCATTGCCCAACGCGTGCACCAATTGTTCCTCTGTCAGGCCCACGATTTTTCCTACCGCTGCAGCAGCTCCAAAAGTACCGCAGGTAGCCGTTGTATGCCAGTAATAGTAATGTGAAGGAGTAACCGCCTCCCCAATTCTGATGCCCACATCGTAACCTATCACCACCGCGGTAAGAAGTTCTTTGCCCCCGGCTCCCTTCATTTCGGCCGCAGCTAAAGCAGCCGGAATTATAGGTGCTGCCGGATGGAAGATTGAACCTTTATGTACATCGTCCAACTCTACAGTGTGGGAAATAGCCCCGTTAACCAGCGCAGCGTGCAAACACGAATTTTTACTTCCGTCAGTTAGCACCGTAGCCTGAGGAGTGCCTCCCAGCTTCGTCACTAACTGAGAAAGGATCTTCCCCGGTAATTTATCAGAACCGGCTAAAGCCGAACCTAACCAGTCCAAGATGCAGAGCTTGGCATATTCAATTACTTCAGGCGGTAAGCTACTAAAATTGGTACGGTAGATAAAACTCGCCAGTTCCTTAGAAATCATCTATTCCCCCCCTTTATCCGAAATTTCCTCAAACACTGAAAAAAGTACCATCTTCTTCCTTTGTCACTAAACTCTGCGGTATTGCGCTTTTCCTTCCTGGTACAGATCACGACCATGAGCATCATTTACCACTATGGCCGGAAAATCTTCGATAATTAATCTCCTTACCGCCTCTGTACCCAAATGCTCGTAAGCCACCACTTCGGCCTCTTTAATATACTGGGCCAGCAAAGCTGCGGAACCGCCAACAGCAGCAAAATAAACGGCACCATATTTTTGCATAGCCTCCCGTACCTCCCGGGATCTGGCTCCTTTCCCGATCATTCCCTTTAACCCAGTTTTAAGCAGAACCGGGGTATAAGCATCCATACGACCACTGGTGGTAGGACCGGCCGAACCGATGACCTGCCCCGGCTTGGCTGGGGTCGGGCCGACATAGTAGACAATTTGTCCCCGCAAGTCCACCGGTAACTTTTCCCCTTTTTGCAATAACTCGACCATGAGTTTGTGGGCAGCATCCCGTGCAGTATAGACTTCTCCAGAAATCAAAACTTTTTGTCCGATATTCAACTTTCTCACTTGTTCATCAGTAAGGGGTGCTTGAACCCGGATTGCTGACATTGACCACACCTCCGGAATTTCGTTTGCCTATAAAATAATTTCCCGATGCCTGCCGGCATTACAATTGATGTTAACCGCTACGGGCAATCCACCAATATGGGTAGGATAGGTTTCTATGTGGACAGCTAGAGCAGTAACGCGCCCACCCAATCCCTGCGGACCAATTCCCAAGTCATTTATAGCAGACAACAGCTCTTTTTCCAGTTCAGCCACCTCTGGTTGAGAGTGATGGCTTCCCACCGGTCTCAGTAAAGCCTTTTTGGCCAGCAACGCCGCCTTTTCAAAAGTACCACCAACTCCAACCCCCACCACTACAGGAGGACATGGGTTAGGACCTGCCTTATCCACGCAGTCGATGATGAATTTTTTCACCCCTTCAAGACCATCCGCCGGTACCATCATCTTGATAGCACTCATGTTCTCCCCACCGAAACCTTTCGGTAGTACGCTAATTTTTAAGCAGTCGCCGTTAACAATTTCCGTATGAATTACGGCAGGAGTGTTGTCTCCGGTATTGATGCGGTTAAACAGCGGATCCTTGACTACCGATTTCCGCAAATATCCGTCAGTATACCCTTTTCTGACACCCTGGTTAATCGCTTCGGTTAAATCTCCCCCCACAATACAAACCTCGGAACCTATTTCTAAAAACACCACCGCCATCCCGGTATCTTGGCAGACCGGAACTTTATTCTTTTGAGCGATCTCAGCATTCCTCACCAACTGCTCCAAAATCTCTCTTCCCACTGGCGATTCCTCTTTTTCCAACGCACCTAACAAACTCTCTCTAACATCCGGGCAAAGCTCATAGTTAGCCTCCTGGCACAGCCTTGCTACCGTTTCGGTGATTTCACGGACATGAATTTCCCGCATATCGTTAGTCACCTCCAATTGTCCACTACTTACTAAGCCACCTTTTAAGCCCATGAACAACCGTTTCTCTATTTAATTCAGCGATAGAAGTAGTAAGAGGGATCTGTTTCGGACAGGCACGGACACAATTCTGGGCGTTACCGCACTCCGCTATACCCCCCTCCTCCATCAAAGCATCCAGGCGCTCCTCCTTGTGCATGGCGCCGGTAGGATGAGCGTTGAATAATCTTACCTGAGCTATAGCAGCAGGTCCGATAAAGTTACTCCTTTGATTGACATTGGGGCAAACTTCCATACAGCACCCGCAGGTCATGCATCTGGAAAGCTCATAAGCCCACCGCCTGGTTTTTTCCGGAAAACGCGGGCCGGGGCCCAGGTCAAAAAACCCGTCTATGGGGATCCATGCCTTCACTTTTTTTAAATTTTCAAACATCACACTTCTGTCTACTTTTAAATCCTTAATCAAAGGAAATTTGGTAAGGGGCTGTAAAACGATAGGTTGAGCCAAACGGTCTACCAGCGCACTACAGGCCTGCCTTACCTTACCGTTGATAATCATAGTGCAGGCACCGCATACTTCCTCCAAACAATTACATTCCCAAACTACAGGAGTAGTGGGTTTCCCGTCGGCATTAACCGGGTTTCTCTGAATGGCCATTAAAGCAGAAACCACGTTCATGTTAGGTTCATACTCAACCTCAAACTCTTCCCAATACGGCGAATCCTGCGGGCTGGCCTGCCGCCTAATTCTAAGCCGAATTTTGTCCGCCACGTTTGGCCACCTCCTCCAGTTCTACATCGTACCTCCTGGGTTTAGGCTTAAAATACCGGATGTCTACGTCCTCGTAACTGAATTCCGGTCCGTCCACCGTGTATCTTGCTTTGGTCGTTTTCAGCCAGTTAACGTCGTCTCGCTCTGGGTATTCCGGCTTATAATGAGCTCCACGGCTTTCGTTACGGTTCAATGCACCTAAAGTAATCACTCTGGCTAACTGAAGCATCCCCCACAGCTGCCTGGTAAAGATCACAGCTTCATTACACCAGCTCGATCTGTCAAAAACGTTAATCTTCTTGTATCTCTCCATCAATTCCTGAATTTTGTTATCAGTTTCCTGCAACTTTTTATTGTAACGAACTACGGTAACATTGGTGTTCATCCATTCCGACAGTTCCCGGTGAAGTTGCCATGGATTCTCTGTTCCATCCATTTTGCAGATGTTGTCAAATTTTTCCCTTTGTCGCTTAACTTCTATTTCAAAAATTCTCTTGGAGATATCCTGTCCCGATTTATCGAGTCCCTCTATGTATTCCTTAACCCGCATACCGGCCACCATGCCTCCATAAATGGCCGATAACAGTGAGTTAGCTCCCATTCGGTTAGCTCCGTGGTATTGATACTCACATTCTCCCGCAGCAAAAAGTCCCGGGATATTGGTCATTTGATTGTAATCAACCCATAACCCTCCCATAGAGTAATGGACTGCCGGAAAGACTTTCATCGGTACCTTTAAAGGGTCTTCTCCAATAAATTTACGGTAAATCTCTAAGACGCCACCCAATCTTACCTCCATTTCTTCAGGATCTTTATGAGTAATGTCCAAATATACAGCATTCTTACCTTCTATGCCCAAACCCATTTCCACACAGACTTTAAAAATCGCTCGTGCGGCTACATCCCTAGGAACAAGGTTTCCATAGGCCGGATACCACTCCTCTAGAAAATACCATTTCTTGCCATCCTTATATGTCCAGACCCGTCCACCTTCACCGCGTACGGTCTCCGATATCAGCCTGCATTTATCACTGCCCGGAATAGCGGTTGGATGAATCTGGATAAACTCGCCGTTAGCATAGTATACTCCCTGCTCATAGACGGTGCTGGCAGCAAATCCCGTATTGATGGTAGAATTGGTTGTCCGTCCGAAGATCATCCCCGGTCCGCCGGTCGCCAACACTACTGCCTCTCCAGCAAAGGCATGAATCTCCATATTGGTTAAGTTTTGGGCAATGATGCCACGGCAAATGCCTGTATCGTCAATAACTGCCGCCAGGAATTCCCATCCCTCATACTTTCGAACTTTCCCCTCCACTTCAAACCTTCGAACCTGTTCGTCCAGCGCGTAAAGAAGCTGTTGACCGGTAGTAGAGCCGGCAAAAGCTGTACGGCGGTATTTTGCTCCGCCTACACCTCTAAACTCCAGAAACCCTTCTGGAGTCCGGTTGAACATTACGCCCATCCGGTCGAACATGAAGATTATTCCCGGACCGGCTTCACACATCGCTTTCACAGGAGGTTGATTCGCCAGGAAATCCCCCGCATAAATTGTTTCATAAAAATGCTTTTCCGGTGAATCTCCTTCGCCCCCGGTATTGACCGCCGCATTAATGCCTCCCTGAGCACAAACCGAGTGAGATCTTCTTACGGGTACTACAGAAAACAGATCTACCTTTAAACCAGCCTCGGCAGCCTTTAAAGTAGTCATCAAGCCGGCCAAACCACCACCTACCACAATAACTTTCTTTTCCATCAAGTTTCATCACCTCTTTCATATTTAAACAAATGCCATCAACGCATTGATTCCAACGTAACTGAGTAAAATAAAGATCATACCGCAAACTGCAGATAATACCTGTTGTGCTCTCGGTCCTACCGCAATACCCCAACTTACCAAAAAGCCCCATAGCCCGTTAGACATATGAAATACAGTTGCTATCACGCCTATTACATAGAATGCCAGTACCCACGGGTTCAATAATAATTCCTGCATGGCTGCAAAAGATACTTCTTTCCCGTAAAGCAAATTGGCAAACCTCAAGGAATAAATATGAATTGACACAAACACCAACGTAACGATGGCCGTTAGACGCTGCAAATAAAACAACCAATTTCGGTAATAAGGGTATTGCAGAACGTTATTTTTGCTCAGGTAGACCACGTAGATTCCATATATGCTATGAAACAGCAATGGCATGAAAATGAACACAAGCTCAATAAAACCTAAATAAGGTAACCCCTTCATAAAAGCAATCTTTTGATTATATGCTTCCGCTCCTTTAAGAGCAAATGAATTGAGATATAAATGTTCGAACAAAAATACGGTCAACGGTACTACGCCGGCCAGGGAATGAACTTTCCGCGTCACAAACCCGATCTTGCTCACTAACCTTCCCCCCTTTTGACAGTTCTTTTGTAATGTGGACCTATCCATTTAAACAGGTAAAATCATCCAGCCGCGGCCTTCATTATTCATTTTCAAACTGATAGCAATTATGAGGCCAGCCACCTCATAAGTAACAATCCTTTAAATTACAATCATGCGAGAGCTTCAAAAAACGTAATTAAATTATCCCCTAGGTATCTTATGTCCATAATTTGAACACCAAGTTAACATCTCTCTTTCTCTCCCTGGAACCAGTGAAATTTACTCCCGATTATACTTCATGCGCCTTAGTGATACGGTCAACAAAGTAAGCTGAAAGACCTGTGTAGTTAACTGGATCTAATAAATGTTCAACCTCGTCTCTGGATAATAACTGACCGACAACTGGGTGAGAACATAAACCTTCAACCAAGGCAATGCCTTTTTCAAAACATTCCATAGTAATCTGATAAATCAGATCATGGGCCTTTTGCCTACCAATTTCTCTTGCTAGCCGCAGCATAACTGCTTCTGACATAATCAAACCACCAGAAATATTAAGATTCTCATACATTTTGGCAGGATATACCGTTAAATTTCGCAAGACGTGTTCTGAATATTTAAGTGCCGCCGAAAGCAGGATACAAACTTCCGGAAGAAACTCCCACTCCGCCTGCCAAGAGCTCATATCCCGTTCATGTTCCTGGTGATATGCTGTTTCCAAGGCTAAAGGAACCTGGGCGCGGATTATTCGAGTTAAAGCAACTATGTTCTCACAGATCATAGGATTCCGCTTATGAGGCATAGTACTGCTGCCGACTTTGCCTATAACAAAAGGCTCTTCCACTTCTCCCAGTTCCGTTTTCTGTAAGTTGATAATCTCATTGGCTATCTTCCCGAGAGTAGAGGCAATCAGGCCAACAACACATAAAAATTCAGCAATCCGATCGCGGGATACATGCCAGGCCACATCCGGCACTTCAAGCCCCAATTCCTTCATCATCAAGCGTTGAACTTCCAGTCCCTGATACCCTAAAGAAGCTAGAGTACCTACTGCACCAGCAAAGTTGCCTACCAGAACCCGCTTGCGACTTTCCCTCAACCTTTCCAAATGTCTGCCCATTTCGCCAACCCATATCGCCACTTTGTATCCAAAGGTTATAGGTAAGGCATGTTGTCCATGGGTCCGTCCGGGCATGGGTACGTCTCTGTATTTTTGAGCCAGTAGCGAGGCCGCTCGGTGTACTTCGGTCAGTTGTTTTTCAATAAGCTCGTAAGCCTCTTTTAACTGCAGAATAACAGCCGTATCCATTATGTCCTGGGTTGTGGCTCCCCAGTGAATATATTCACCCGCGTCCCCTGCGCAAGCATCGCGAAATACCCGGATCAAAGGAACTATAGGGTGCCCAGTCACCTCAACCTGCCGTTTCATTTCCGCTAAGTCCAAAAATGCAACTTTACCCTTACGGGCAATCTCTTCTGCAGCTTCTTTCGGAATAATGCCCAACTCGGCCTCGGCTTTAGCCAATGCCACCTCAACATCTAGCCATTTCTGAATGAGGTTTTCATCATCAAAAATGTTCCGCATTTCAGCTGTACCAAACTGATCTGCAAACAGGATAGAGTCCAACATGTGGGCAGCCAACTTTACCCCCCCCTTACACTCCGCTTTCAAGTTTTTCTTACATCAGACTGGGAAGGTATAACGATAACTTGGGAAAAGCCATAATTATAAACAATCCCACAATCATCATGATCAGGAAAGGCAATACCCCTCGTACTACCTCCCCGAGAGGCTCTTTGGCCACACCACTTACTACAAAAAGGTTCAACCCTACAGGAGGAGTAATCATGGCCAGTTCCATGTTAATGGTCATAATTATCGCAAAATGAATAGGATCTATACCAAGCTGTTTAATGACAGGTAAGAGAATGGGGAGAGTAATGAGTATAATGGAAACAGCTTCTAAAAAAGTACCCATGATAAAAAACATGATGTTAACGGCAATAAGAAAACCCCACCGGGAAGCAAAGTTTTCACCTATGAACTGCGCTACCACCTGGGGAACCTGCTCGCTGGTCAATAAAAGTGCAAATAACATAGCTCCTGCAATAATCATAAAAATCATAGAGGTGATAGAGGCAGTCTCTACCAGAATTGGCCGAATGTCTTTCCAGGTTATTTCTTTATACACAAAAATGGCTACAAACAAAGCATAGACTACCGACACAGCAGCTGCTTCGGTAGGAGTAGCTATCCCGGTATATATGCTGCCCAGGATAATTACGGGTAACATCGCTCCCCAGATAGCCTTCTTGGTGGCTTCCAACCGTTCACCCCAAGTACAAACACGCTGCTTACCAAATCCCTTTCTCTTGGCAATAACAACAGCGGCCGTAATCAAAATTAAACCCAGAAGAATGCCGGGGATAACACCGGCCATGAAAAGCTTACCTATCGATTCTTCTGCCACTACTCCGTAGATAATCAGAGCTATGCTGGGAGGAATAAGGATACCCAGCGTTCCTCCCGCTGCCACAATACCCATGGAATATCTCTTATCGTAACCGGCTTCCAGCATTCCAGGTATAACAATTGAACCTATAGCAGCAGCGGTGGCTGGGCTGGAGCCAGAAATGGCAGCAAAGATCATACACGCAGCTATGGCCACTACACTTAACCCACCGGTGGTATGTCCCAAGAGTGTTCGCAACCAGTTTATTAAGTATTTAGATACTCCACCCCGGGACAGTAAAACACCTGAGAAGACAAAGAACGGAATGGCCATCAGCGTAAAACTATCAAGGGAAGTAAACATACGTTGCGGGATCATGAATAAAGCAAAATTCCCTTGTTGGATAAAAATTAATGTGGTGGCTACGGCCAAGCTGAAAGCTATGGGTACGTTAAGTAAAATTAAAACAACAAATGCTCCAAATAGTGTTAAAACCATTACCGTTCACCATCCCCTAATTCCTTTGTTTGCGGTGAAACAAAAATTTTATAGATCCGTTCAAGAAACCGAATAGCCAGAAACAACCCGCCAATGGGCACCGCCAGATATACCAAAAACATGGGTATCTCTACATCGAAAGAGACTTGTCCTCTTGCCTTGACGAAGGAAACTAAAATGCTACCCTGCCAGATCAGAAATAGAGAGAACATTAATCCGACCGTATTGGCAAAAAGCGAAACCACTTTCTTCATCGGACGTGGCAGAACGGCGTAAAGCAGATCGACCTTGATATGTGAATTTTCCCGCAAAGCTACTGCCGCCCCTATAAAGGCACCCCAAATAACCATAAAACGAACAACTTCACTAACCCAGTTAACCGGACTCTGGAATACATAGCGCATAAAAACATTGTAGAAGGTAAGTAGAGCTGCCACCGAGATGAGAAGTCCGGAGGTAACGTCCTCTATTAAGCTCCATATTCTATTAATCCGGGACAAAAAACATCCCTCCCTGAGAATGATGAATTCTAAGACTTCCGAGCCCGCTACTTTACAAGCGGGCTCGGATAGGTACTTACTGCTGCACCATTTTGATAACATCTTCCAGTAGCTCTTTGCCTACTACGTCCTCAAATTCTTCGTACAGCGGCAGTACCGCTTCCCTCATCTTAGCTCTTTCCTCCGGGGACAATTCAATAATCTCTAGCTTGGTCTGCTTCAGCTTTTCTAAGCTTGCATGTTCTGACTCACGCGCTTTTTCCCGCTGCCACTGGGAGACTTCCTGCAATGCATCCGCCAGAATTGTACGAATATCGTCAGGCAATCCTTCCCACCAATCCTTGTTAGTAATAACAATATACCCCAAGTAAGAATGGTTACTAATAGTTAAGTACTTAGTAACTTCATAAAACTTCATAGTCTCAATGTTAGTAAACGTATTTTCCAAACCGTCCACTGTGCCCTGTTGTAAAGCTGCATATACTTCACTAAAGGGTAAAGTAATGGCGGACGCACCAAACAGCTTGTACTGAGCCTCTGTAATTTTACCGCCTGGAATGCGGAATTTAAGCCCCTTGAAATCTTCCACCGTCCTGATAGGTCTCTTGCTGTTTATAAGCTGCATAAAACCATTATCCCAGTAAGCTAATCCTTTCAAACCAATGTTCTCCAACTTGTCCAAAAGACGTTGTCCAAGCTCTCCATCGCTGAAACGGTAAAAATCTTCGGGCGTCGGGAAAAGGAAAGGAAACTGTAACAACTGGAAGGCAGGCGCATATCCTGTCAACTTCCCACTGTAGGGAGCAATAAAGTGAATATTGCCGGCCTGAAGTGCTTCTACTGAATGTAAATCATCGTATAATTGAGACGATGGGTAAACTTCAATCTTTATCCTGCCACCACTACGCTCATATACTAAATCGGCAAATCTCTGGGCGGCAACTCCTTTAGGGTGATCTGGGGTATTAACATGAGAAAATTTAAGAATCATGGGTTTTTCTTTAGTTGGCCCTTCCGCTTTGTTGCTTTCGACTTCGTCGCTGCCTTGACCACAACCTGTAGTAACCAAAGCGAGAACCAATACCAACAGGCCTACAATTAAACCGTTCAAAACTCTTTTTCGCAAAAGGGATCCCTCCGTTTCATTTTTTGTAAATTTCCTTAATTACGGACCTCCTGCAAGAGTGTAGACCCTCAACTTACACCCCCTTTCCAATTAGCCCGGATTAGATACAAGATAATTTAACAATTTAAAATTTTCTTACAAATACGGTTAAAAAAATATCATAAAATTTGCCGTAATAAAGTAATTATATCGTCAAACTTATCAGCGACATGCACCCCTGCGTCTCTTAACTTCTCTATTTTATGGGAAGGTTTTCCCATTCCGCCCGCTATCATGGCCCCGGCATGTCCGAAAACCGTTCCCTCCGGCAACGTCTCGGTAAACTTCCCGGCCACGAAGGAAATCAGCGGTTTAGTAAAACCTCCCTCCCGGACAAAATCAGCCATTTCCTCTTCAAAATTTGTACCAGGCTCAGAAAAGGTAACTACAGCTTGAGTGTCAGTGTCTTGTTCAAAGAGAGCCAGCAAATCCTTGGGAGGTGAGCCTATTAATGCGTCACCCCCAATGCTTACGCAGGTACTTACACCGTACCCCGCTCTTTTAACCATCCAGGCAGTTTCAGCAGTCATCCCTCCACTGCGAGAAATCACCCCCACGTGGCCGGGGACAAAACATCTCTCCGGATTGTCGCCTCCTATAGCCCCTAATTTCATCCGTTCTCCCGGACTAATTATGCCCACTGAGTTTGGTCCCACTATGCGTACTCCTTCCTCTCGGGCAATATGCAAGAATTTAATGACATCATGCTGCGGCACGTTTTCCGTGGCTATAAATATAAACTTGATGCCGTTATCTATAGCCTCCATTACCGCACTAAGCACAAAGGCCGGCGGTACATATACCATAGCCGTATTTATTTCATGTTCCCGGCAGGCTTGCCTCAACGTGTCATACACTGGTACTCCGTGCACTTCCTGTCCGCCTTTGCCGGGGGTCACCCCCGCAACGATAGGAGTACCATAATCCAAGGTGTGTTTAGTAACCATGGATGCTTCCCGACCGGTAATTCCCTGCACAACAATTTTACAGTTTCGATCCAACAAAATAGCCACTACCTCTTCCCCTCCTTTACTCTCCGTACCCGGGATATCTCTCTTTCATTTTTTCTACCATGCGCCGGGCTGCGCCAGTCATGGTAATTTCGTCCCCATAATATTCAATCCCCGCTTCAGCAAAAAGGCGCCGGGCAGTCTCTTCGTTCACCCCTGCCTCCCGAACCACAATCGGGAAATCCTTGGGGTCAATATTCAATTCCCGGATTGCCCGAATCACACCTTTAGCCACTAAATCCACCTGCGTATTGTTGGTAATGTTTTGTGCAACAAACAATCCCTTCACTCCAGGCTTAGACAGGATAACCTTAGTTAGGCCATAAACTTTTTCGTCGGATGGATTGCCCCCAAATTCTGAGTAATTAGCGGGTCTTCCACCAAACTCCACTAACGCATCAAACAATAATAGGCTGCCGCCACCACCCCCGCACATAAAACCGATATCTCCATCCTCCATCTCGGTATACCGTGCTGTCCCACGATAAGGATCAGCCTCGTTAACTTCTACCGCCTTTTTTTCCAGATCGGTCAAAGGCCGCCAGGCCCGCTCAGTCCCCATCTGGACTTTACCAGCCAGTTCCGGGTGGCGGAACATAGCACTGTCATCAATAGCCATCACCGAAGCAGCCGCCACAATCTCGTCATCAGTTGTCACAACCAGCGGGTTAATCTCCAGAATATAGGCTTCATAATCTTCAAACACCTTATATAGCTTTTTTAATAAACCTCCTAGTTTAACCAAGCGCTTCCCACTAACTCCTAAACCAGCCCAGATCTCTCGGCTCTGATAATCAAACAATCCTTTCCAGGGGTGAACATAATAAGTGCAAACCTTCTCGGGATGTTTTTTCGTCAGTTCCTCCACATCTATGCCGCCACTTAAGCTGGCAATGATTACTGGCAATTGCTTAACTCGATCAATGGTGATCGAAACGTACAGTTCCTCCTTTATCTCCAATTTCTCCTCTACCAGCACCTGTTGTACAGGGTATTTAGATACCGTCATTTGCAGCAGTTCCCCGGTAAGAACACGCGCCTGTTCGGCATTATCGGCAAATTTGATAGCTCCCGCCTTACCTCTTTTGCCAATTGGTACCAGCGCCTTTAATACAACAGGCTTTCCCAGTTTTTCAACAATTTCAGCGGCTTGCTCCGGGCTTCCAGCCACATAATATTCCGGTACAGGTATGCCCGCCTGGCGCAGGATATCTTTACTTTGATTCTCCAGCAACCTAGCCATTAACATTACCCCCTTCTATTTTTTAGTTCTTATCCCGTAAGGTTTCCACCAGTTCCAATACTTTTTTAGCCCGAGCAGCTACCGGGTAGTCGATAAACTTTCCGTCAAGCTGAATGGCAGCTATCCCCCTGGCCTCCGCTTCATTAAAAGCTTCAACAACCCGTCTAGCATGTTCTATTTCATCGGCAGTAGGAGTAAAAATTTCATTTACCGGTTGGATTTGAGATGGATGAATTACCAAACGTCCAAAGAAACCTAATTGTCGCACCTTTTTGGTATCAGCTACCAACCCCTCAATATCTTGAATATCAGGGTAAGGCGTATCTACCGGAGGCTGAATGCGTGCCGCACTCGAGGCTATTACTAATTGACTACGGGCATAAAACACCTCCGTACCTGATTTGCTAAAATTAGTGCCAATATCCAAAGTAAAATCAATTGCTCCAAAAGCCAGCCTTGAAACTCTCTTCGAAGCAGACGCAATCTCTAAAGCTCGTACAACACCCAACGCCGATTCGATGATAGGGATCAGGTCTAATGTACCAGAACCAAGGCCATGTTTTTTTTCCTGCTGGCTGATGAGCCAGTCAACATACCGAATACCCTCCGCCGATTCCGCCTTGGGAAGTACAACTCCATCCAACCCAGGCCGAATCACTTCCTCCAAATCATCCTGGATAAAGTCCGTATCCAAGGCATTTACACGTACATAAAGCCTGTTGCGCCGAGGAATTTCTAAGGCTTTTCTTACCATCTCCCTGGCAGCTTTCTTTTCTGTAAGCGCTACAGCATCCTCCAAATCCACGATGACGCCATCCGCATTCAGGCTAAGAGCCTTTTCCACCCTTCTAAAATTATTCCCGGGCGCAAAAAGTAAGCTTCGCATGGGAACCATGACGCAAGACCCCCTTGTAAAGTAACCGACGTTCCTTTTTGCCATCTAGCCGTCCTTGCTTTTAGTTCACGTTTCATTGTGGATACGCAAATTTGATGCCAAACTGTTGCCAAAAATTAAAGCCCCTATCAAAGGGGCTACAAATTTTCCGTTAAAGGCGTTTTTCAGTCCTTTCGGTACTCGAATACGACATTTCACCCTACAGACAATACGAAAAACAGAAAAATTACTCTTCTCATCTTAAAAAATGCTTTGTTTATTTTTTTAACACTAGACCGTTTATAATTAAAACATGGTTATCCCCGCCAGACGGCGGCACTCTCTTATAATCTCGCAGCACCCAACTCGAAATCGATTTGTTTTTATACCCTGTTGTCCAAGACAATTTGGTGCAAAAAATCACCTTAAGGACATGTGTACCACGACCTACATAAACGACGCAAATCATCGGATCGCGGTGAAAGCAAATATATGAAAGACGACTAATGGAACAACAGCCTTAGTATAAAGGAACCCCGGCTACAACTATACATTTACGAGGGTTCCATAAAACGATGAGTTATCCTCCGCCCACTGTAGGAAAGAAACTGACCAAATCGCCTGTTCGCAGTTTTGCTTCTTTACCTACAATTTTGCCGTTAATATCGACAACCATGACTTCATCGAAATTCAAACCAATAGCAGTGTAAATGTCCATTACTGTAGCCTCGTCATTAAGTTCCACCCATCCTGTATTCCCGTTTGCTTCTTGCAGTTTGGCAACAAATTTGCGCAAATGTCCGTAAAGCTTCACCTTGACTCGCATTCACCATAGCCCCCAAACATTTTGTACTTACGATAACTATTTGTTCGGTACGATAGCCGCTCTTGTAACTACCCTGTTCTCCGCCTTTTGTAGCGCCTCAGGGACCTCTTCTAAGCCGTACTCTTTGTCGGTCAGCTTGTCAAACGGATATCTGGCGTGATTCCGCTCCAGGAACTTCAGGGCCCGGTACAGATACCAAGGATTATATCTAACTACACCAATAATTTTTGCACATTTTCTGGTAATTAAACCCGGAGCCACAGGTACTTCAAATTCCTTACTCACATTAACATTTCCGATGGAAATATAACGTCCCCCAGGCCGTATCATATGCACTCCATCGATTAAGGCTTCCGGTACTCCCGCAACTTCCAGCACGACGTCGGCCCCATCGCCTTCCGTCAATTTCTGTACCTCTCGGCTTCGAGATTCTAAGGTGGTAAATTCATTCAAATCGATAACATAATCGGCACCAAAGGCTTTAGCCTGCTCCAAACGTTCCTTAACTTTGTCAATTACAATTACCTTAGCGCCTTTTTCTTTTGCTACCGCTACGGCATAAAGACCAAGACCGCCTGCTCCCTGAATGACTACTGACTCTCCGTTCCTAAGTTCAGCCAGGTCCAATCCACAAATTACCTGCGAAAGCCCACAATTAGCACCGGCCGCCACCGCATCAGGAACACTATCAGGAACTTTATAGAAATACTGATTAGGCTGTACGTAGTAGTGGGTAGCAAAAGTTCCGGTAAAATGGGGTGGCTTCTCAGGAGGCTGCGACCAGAAAGCATAGGCATTCTGACACAGGTTAAAATCTCCCCTCAAACAAGAACGGCATTTCAGACAAGTCAGGTAATATGCCGGTACTACCTTATCTCCTACACTAACAGGATTGCCTGCATAATCAGTTGTTACACCTTCCCCCAATTCGAAAATTTCACCGATCATTTCATGTCCTAAAACCGCATGTTTAATGACCGGATGATGCCACCTCCAAATATGTAGTTCAGATCCGCACAGATTGCTCCTACGAACCTTCAAGAGCACGGCTCCCGGCTGTACCTCCGGTAAATTAAACTCCTTGATTTCCACTTTTTTAGGCCCCACTAGAGCTGCTACTTTCCCTTTACTCATTTAGTTATTCCCCCTAAGATTAATTGCCAAATTGAATTAGATTAAGCCAAAAAATTCACAATTTGGGGAATTCACCCCAAAATTCGGTATCCCAATATCGCCGGTAATCTTCCTCGGATAAATCAGAAACTAAATTGTGTGGCGGTAGTTCCTCCTCCAGAAACATTTCAGGCAGCCGGTCATGAACTTCATTAAAACCTGCAGCCAAATTAAAGGCTCGTTCTTTCTTGATAACATCTTTGCCGTATTCCATGAGCCACTCCGGTTGAAAGTTGGTGCCATAAACCGCATTAATGAGATTAACGACATATTCAGGCTTTCCCCCTACAGCGGGTATCACAAACATGCAAAAACCCAAACTATCGTGAGCAGCAACTATTACCTGAATGTTCCTGGATAGTTCCATCTGCCCCTCTGGCTTGTGATGATCAATAGGAGCTCGCAGGGTAACGCCGGCAGTGTGGTCACCTCCCATCGGGCTCATAGCATAGGTTATAGTCATACCTTTAATAGCCCGAGGATCGTGGGCCGCTATAGCCTGTCCTTTCACGACCGGTAATCGACTTATGCCCAACACTCTTCCTGTAATGAGGGTTCCCTGTCCTAAAACACGACCTAAAATTGTACCCTGACCAATTTCTTCTTCTATGATACGATAGATTTCTTGGGCATCTCCAAACGGCGCCATCCCCGCCTCGATGGCAACTCCTAAGGCTGCTCCTGTCTCGATGGTATCGATGCCTATATCGTTACAGAGCTTATTTAAACTTGCAATCGCGTCCAAATCTGCTATCCCCAAGTTTGAGCCTAACAACGCTAAGGTCTCATATTCCAAGGGCGACACTAAGGTATTACCTTCCTCATCAGGTACTACGTTTGAACAGCGAATCACACATCCGTTCATACAGGCATGAGAGTGTTTTCCCGCGCCATTTCGCTTTTCAATCAGGTCATAAAGGGCATCCCCGTCGATAGCTTCCGCCTTTTCAAAGGAACCTTGTCTGAAATTATAAGTAGGCAAGCCCCCCAACTTGTTTATAGGGGCTAAGGCACTGGCTGTACCATAATTAGTATAGATTTCTGAAGTCTGAGGTGTAGTCATTAATACTTTGATAAATTCTTTTCGGGCCTTCTTAAAGGCCTCTTCGTCATGGACAGGTACCCGATAGTCCCCGTCATTTGCGATAACTATGGCTTTAAGCCCTTTACTCCCCATTACCGCCCCAAGGCCTCCCCGGGCGCAGGCGCGGCTGGTTTGGCCCTCGGAATCGGTAGCAAAAATCCCGGCCAAATTCATTAACATCTCACCAGCAGGACCAATCGTAATAACACCAATGTCTTTCCCGTAGCGTGCACGCAACTTCTTCGCCACGTCGTAAGTCCCAAGCCCTTTCAATTCACCCGCTGGCAAAAGTTCTACGCCATCCTTTTTGAGGTAAAGCAAGTAAATTTTCCCTGTTTCTGCTTGCCCTTCAACAATAATAGCTCGAATCCCCAGTCTGGTCATTCGCTGCACAGCTATTCCACCAGCATTGGCCTCTTTTATTCCCCCTGTTAAGGGACTCTTGCCACCGGCCGACAATCGTGCTGCGCTAGAAATGCCCAGTCCTGCTAACGGACCACCAGCCAAAATCAACTTGTTCTTAGCACCTAATGGATTGGTCCGAGCAGGTACTTCTCGACACAGGATTTCAGCTACAAGGCCTCTGTTGCCCAAAAGCTTATACTCTTCAGGCAAAGGCTCTAAGGCGGTTCTAAGATTTGACATATTTACCCGAAGCAAGTACATAAAATAACCCCTCCCCCAACAGGCTCCGTATATCCTTAGCGGTAATTCCCATACTTGACCCAAGCCGGTTCACTAGCGCTACTTATCCAGTGGTAACTTTTAGCTTAGGATCTTGAGCTTTTTGGTCACCCAAATCTATATTGAACTCTCCCTCAGGGGTACTCGATACCGGAATTCGTAAGGTGGGAACAATTGCTTTATTGGCTCAACCCGTTTAGTAATACTGTCTACTAAGTAGGTTTTTTCTCTCCCAACACGACTGAATACATAATATAGAAGGTAACAAGTTTCTACCCGTTCAATTCGATAGGTTTTGGCATTGATCGGTCTGTATAATCGTTCTATCTGGCGCCTGAAAAAATCCAGGCCTCTCTCTACAACAGTATGAGTATCAAAAAAAGTTGGAATTATTGAGTCGTGAATAGCCTCTATAGTAAGCCGGTCGGGCAAATTATAATCTATCAATCCGCAAAAACCTGTAACTCCGTCGAAACCATACACCTGGCTAATTTCTTCCCACGGCCGAAAAAGTTTCTTAATCGTAGCCCGTGTGTAAAGTAAATATATCGGATAGTAAAGCGCTCCACGGTAATCATAGCTTTCTCTCCAAGGCGTAAACATGTTCATCATTTTCAATAATAAGTGCCGGCCGAGCACTAGTTGTTTTGCCTCATCGGAGGATATTAAAGGTTTTAGTACAGGAATACTAATTTTTTTACTACTACCACTGTCAGGCACCAAGTTGAGCCTCCTCATTTAGCAAAGTTGATATGGCGGTCTGGCACCAGTACCGGTTTTATTTAGCTACTAAGATGTTATCCACTTCCTTACCAGACCGCCCGGCTTTTCGTAACAATCAGACACAATTTTTGCACTTTGCCTAACTAAATTTACTGCTTTGGTTGCATTAAGCATGTACAGTTGTTCTGTCCCCGACAACTGTACTTCCCGCTTTTTCTCCAGCAGATGGAGGCGCCCACAATTTTCTAACATGTTCTTCAGGTAACGGCTCCGTAAACAAGCTGACTATATAGGTTACTGCCACGCTTATGATAGCTCCTACTCCGGCGGCGGCAAAAGGGTTCTTATTCCAGGGGAATATGCCTTCATAAAGGCCAAGCTTTGGCCCTAGATGAATCCAGAAATAGAACGCAAAAGAAACAATCATACCCCAAATAGCTCCCGCCCGAGTAGCTCTATGCCAAAAGGCAGCTAAGAACATGGGGCCAGCGAAAGCACTAACAATACCTCCAATGCCTACCCATAACAAAATTGATAACAAAGCAGGTGGCTTTCGAACCATCAATATAGCCACAACACCAACCACAACGACTCCTATTCGGCCGATTAACAATGCATTACGGTTAACCTCTGGCGAATTTGGATCTTTACCAGCTAGAGGAACATAAGTCTTTCGATATAGGTCGTTTGCAAAAAGCTGAGAAACAGCCATAAACAAACCATCTGTGGTGGAAACGATGGCTGATAGAATTGCAATAGATAATAGTCCTCCCAGCCATGGCGGCATAAGTTTGGTAAATAACTGCGGAACAACCTGGTCTGGTGGAATATCCCCCAGCCCCATTGCCTTACCTAACAACCCGGCAAAAACCATGGCACCCATAATTAAACCAAGTATACTGGCAGCAACGTTAAACTGCTTGGTTGCTCCGGTTCCTCTTAAAGCAAAGAATTTGTTACCAAGATGCGGTAAACATGTGAAGGGAATATGAGCAATAAATAGAAGGAAAATGGTCCACCATGCGTAGAAAATGGGATTATTCGGATCAGTATGGACTGTCCATTGCATGTTATCGGGTAAAGCCGCATTAACAGCAGAGGCTCCACCGCCTCCCACCGGATAACCGGTGAAAAACAGAACAATAATAAGGATAACTATCAGCAACATCAAAAACCCCTGTACAGCATCTGTAAGAATATCACTATGGGAACCACCCATAGCCATATATAGAGCTACAAGGCCCCCTGCAAACCATATTGCGTACTTGTATTCAAGTCCCAGAACAACTGTAAACATTTGTCCGGCTGCTACCAACTGCGCCATAATATAGTAAATCAGGAATATTCCTAGCACAGCTGCCATAACTCGAATTAAATTGCTCTGATAATAGTCACCTAAGTAGTCTGGAATACTCAATGACCCTAAGCGGTCTCCCATTTTCTTGGTGCGCCGGGCCAGGAGTGTAGATCCCAGGTATATGCCTATTGGATAAATCATCGGGTAGTAAAGAGCCTTGAACCCCATTTTGTAGGCCATACCCGGAATACCCATGAAAGTAGACCCACTAGCAGTAGTAGCTACGTAGGCTAATGCCAAAACCCACCACGGATACGAGCTTCGAGCAACCGCGTAATCTTCCTCCGTAACTGTTTTTTTCATCCCCACATACCCTAAATAGATCATAAGAAGGCAAAAGAGAGCCAAATAAAGCCAACCAAACGTTGCCGTACTCATTCACCATCACCCTCCATATCGCCACCGAAAAGTATGTTATCCCGCTGTTCAAAATAATCTTCGAGCCAATAAACCCACAAAAGCACTAACGCAATGTAAGCTAAAGAAGTAAGAGTTACAACTCCTAATACTGTCATAAAATCAGCTCCCCCCTTTTTCTAATTTTAAGACGTACTTCACTGCCTCTTGAACAGTCATAGAAACTTCATCCTGATCACCTCCTATCGCTACACGAGAAGAATTATAAAGTTTTATAGGGCCGCTTCATCTAATTTCCAATTTTGGCCCTTGACATATTACTGTGCGTCTTAACTACTGCTTTCGTCTTTACAATGCCCTTTCATAAATCTCCTTTATTTCATCCACCGTGAGTCTTCTCGGATTATTGGCCAGCAAACGAGTAATTTTGATGGCACTCTCTGCCATGCCTGGTATAGCCTCCGCAGTTACACCAAGCTCACGCATATGTAAGGGAACTCTCACATCGGTAGCCAGCTGTTTAATACTCTCTATGAACTTATCTGCCGCCATGCGATCAGACAGTTCCTCAACCCTCTCACCCATAGCCATGGCCATGGTCTTGAACTTAGTCAGAACACCAAGTAAGTTGAATTCCATTACATAGGGCAGTAATACGCTATTTGCTACACCATGAGGAACGTGAAACTGCGCGCCCAGAGGGTAAGCTAACGCGTGTACGGCAGCAACACCAGCATTGGCAAAGGCAATGCCTGCCAGCAGACTGGCCATAGCCATGTTGCTTCTAGCTTCCATATCTTGGCCATTCGCCACAGCAGTACGTAGATTTCGCGAAATGAGTCTGATAGCTTCTAGGGCTAGCACATCAGTAATTGTTGTGGCATTAACGGAAATGTATGCCTCCACGGCGTGGGTTAGGGCATCCATACCAGTGGCAGCCGTAATGTGCGGAGGCATGGTAACCGTTAGCTCCGGATCCACAATGGCTACCCTGGGAATCAGGTACGAACTCACCATTCCCTTTTTAACCTCTTCATCAACATCAGAAAGAATAGCAATAGGCGTTACTTCACTACCCGTACCAGCCGTAGTAGGTACCGCGATAACCGGTATGCCCGGATTGGGTACTAGATTTACGCCAATATAGTCTCTGATTTTTCCCCCGTTGGTCGCCAAAACGGAAGCAGCCTTGGCCACGTCTATGGAACTGCCACCCCCTACAGCTATCAGGAGGTCACAGCCGCTTTCTTTAATTGCCTGTTGACATTTCATAACTATCTCCAGGGACGGTTCGGGCTCAACTTCACTAAAAAGTCCGACTTCCAGGCCAGCGGGAACCAGGGCTTCTCTTACCCGCTCTACCAGACCGCTCTTTGAAAGGATAGGATCAGTGACTACCAAAATTTTGGTGGCCCCTAGATTTTTAACTTCATCAGAAATGCGCGCAAGACTACCTCTTCCGGTAATAATCGTGCTAGCTGTCCAAAAGTAACTGATTTTCATGCAAACTTACCTCCTATCTGCTTATATGTATTGGTTTCGGCAATTACCATGTTAGCAAAATTCATGCCTTTTAGAATGTTCTTAATTAGCTGTTAATTATTCCTTGTATTCTTGGCCTGATACATATCGCTCCTCTTTAACTCTCCTTTTTACTAGCTCTGAATGCAGCAAAGGTGCAACAAAAAATAGCGCATTACTGCGCTATTTTGTAATATTATATTTTTTTATTTTCCGAGCCAGGGTGCTCCTGTGAATGCCTAAGGCACGGGATGCTTCTTCGTATGTGCGATATTTTTTAAGCGCCTGCTGAATAAGATCCTTTTCGAATTTTTCTACTGCTCTTTCCAGGTTTTCTTGAGTTTTCTGGGCAAGGGGAACGGTGGATAACTGTTCGGCTAATCCTTCCAGTTCGCTAATAACCATTTGAGCGGTAATTTTTTCCCCCGGAGTCAGAACCACCAGTCGTTCCATCAGGTTTTGTAACTCCCGGACATTACCTGGCCAGTGGTAGTTGGCTAACTCCTGCAAGGCTTCCGGAGTCAGAATTTTTTTCATATTATAACGAACCAGGTAAAACTTAAAAAAATGCTTCGCCAGGGGTATGATATCCTCCCGTCGCTCTGCCAGAGGTGGAATATAAAGGGATATCACGTTTAATCGGTAATATAGATCCTTCCGAAAACGCCCCTCACGAACCAACCGTGCTAAATCTTGGTTGGAAGCAGCCACAAAGCGCACATCTACCCTTTCTGGCTGCCCGCTACCCAGGGGGTATAATTCTTTATTCTGGAGCAACCTCAATAGCTTTGCCTGTGCAGAGAGGGGTACCTCACTAATTTCATCCAGAAACAGAGTACCACCATTTGCAGCCTTAACCAATCCAGGTTGCCCCTCTCGTCGGGCACCTGTAAAAGCTCCCGAACGGTAGCCGAACATTTCTGCCTCAAAAAGTTCCCCCGGAATAGCAGCAGCGTTAACCACTACGAATGGTTTATGCTTTCTCGGACTGTATTCATGGATAAGCCTGGCCACAACTTCTTTACCGACGCCAGAATCGCCCTGGATCAAGACGGTAGCATCGGAAAATGCAGCACGAATGGCTTGGGTCACTATTTGTTTCATGGCCTCACTTTCAAAAACGACGGTTCCAATCTCGGGTAATTCAACCAATTGATTAAAAGGCATAGGTTTAGTTATGTGTTCACACTTGTTATTTCGAAGGGGCCTCACCGTCGTTACTACCATAATAATATTGCCTTCTTCATCAAATACGGGATTCCCGGTAACCATAACTTTTCGACCAGTTTTAAGCACATGTTGGATAAAAGTAATAGGGTACCTCTGTTCCAACACTCTCAGAGAAGCCGAGCAGTCAAAGTAACGCTTATCTACCAGCTCACTCATGTTGCGGCCGAACAGTTCATCACCATGCAGACCAGTTAAACATTCGTAGGCACCGTTAACGCCCAGCGTATAAGCCTGTCCGTCAGTAAAATAAAAGCCAGTCTGGGTATCAGCAATACGTGCTGGTTTCCCCTTATAATTCATTCTTTTCGCATGTTTAAACTGCCGGGTATCTCCTTTAATAGAATTTAAAGATGTATGTAAAGGGACTAGATGATCTCCTACACCACCCAAAAGGAATGATATTTGCTTCGAAAAAGCATTCTTCAACAGCATTCACCCCCCTCTCTTTGTTTTTGAAATATTTCGACATTTATATTGAAACTCCTCTGCTTCAACAAGGAAATCAAGATAAGTTCTACTTACGCTAAATTACTAACAATCCCTACACTAAAGTTAGTTGTAGAATTGTAATTTTGCCGTTAGTGTAAAATAAACTTGGGTAGAATCCATCAATTTCCACAAGGGAGGATTTGGGGCAAAAAAATAGAAGA
>NZ_BDGJ01000100.1:11387-24951 GCF_002207765.1 Calderihabitans maritimus | reverse complement strand
CAAAGGCACACCCGGTTATCAAGAACCTTATAGAGGTTCCATGATAACTTCTAAATCAAATTATACGAGGGGGTAAATAACATGGATGTATTGCTGTTACAAATTTTCAATAGCCTGAGCGTAAGTTCCATTTTGTTGCTCATAGCACTGGGGCTCGCCATAACGTTCGGCCTGATGAACGTAATCAACATGGCCCATGGTGAGTTAATTATGATTGGTGCCTACGTAACGTATGTAGTGCAAATACTTTTTGAAAGGTATGTCCCGGGAAGTTTGGATTTCTATTACCTAGTAGCTATTCCTTTATCATTTTTAGTATCTGCATTTTTCGGTTTTCTGCTGGAACGTGGTTTGATCCGCTTTCTTTATGGGCGACCGCTGGATACTTTGCTGGCTACCTGGGGGATTAGCCTGATTTTTCAGCAAATCGCTCGTGACATTTTCGGAGCACCTAATGTCGAGGTTAAAACACCCAGTTGGCTTAAAGGGGGTGTTGAGGTCATGAGCGGTTTGCAACTCCCTCTTAATAGGTTGTTTATTATTGCCCTTGCCATAGTATGTCTTGTAGGCATCTACGTCTATATGTATCATTCGGCTGCTGGTTGCAGGATGCGCGCGGTGATGCAGAACCGTGCCATGGCAAGTTGCTTAGGTATCCCAGCCGGTAAAATAGATGCTTACACATTTGCGATAGGTTCCGGTTTAGCGGGGGTAGCTGGTTGTGCTCTATGCCTTCTAGGGCCCATCGGGCCATCTATTGGAACATATTACATTGTCGATGCGTTCATGGTAGTTGTATTGGGTGGGGTTGGAAAATTAATCGGCACCGTTGCCGCAGCAGGAGTTATTGGTGTACTGAACACTACTTTTGAGTTTGGGAGTACGGCTACCATGGGCAAGGTACTGGCGCTTGTCATGGTAATAGCATTTTTACATTGGAAGCCATCAGGACTAGTATCCTTGAAAGTACGTACCCTTGATTAGATGGGGGGAGATGATGGTAACAGTGAGTAAATTGCGTTTGGATAAGGAATGGCTCCTTTTTGGATTGATGATAGTTGTTTTATTATTAGCTCCTACTTTTCTCTCTGATTTTCGATTAAGCCTACTAGCTAAATTTTTAACTTATGCTATTGTCGCCATCAGCTTAGACTTGCTGTGGGGTTATGGGGGAATGTTAAGTTTGGGGCAAGGTGTGTTTTTTGGGCTAGGAGCTTATTCTATGGCTATGTACCTTAAACTAATGGCAGCTGGCAGTGCGTTACCGGACTTTATGGTTTGGAGTGGTTTGACAGAACTTCCATGGTTCTGGAAACCGTTTCATTATGCTTGGTTTGCGATAGGAGCTTCGGTTATAATCCCAGCCATGGTTGCCGCTATTATAGGTTTTGTTATATTTCGCAGCCGGATACGTGGTGTATATTTTTCTATCCTTACCCAGGCGCTCGCCCTCGTAATTACTATCCTTCTTGTTGGTCAGCAACCCTACACCGGTGGAACGAATGGTATTACTAACTTTTCCACAATTTTAGGTTTTTCTCTGAGTGATACTTCTACTCAGACGACATTGTATTTTATAACGGTAATTTGTCTGGCCTGTGTTTACATCCTGTGTCGTTGGTTGACCGGTTCGAGATTTGGCAGGATATTGATTGCTATTAGAGATGCTGAGGCTCGGGTTAGATTTTGTGGTTACAATACAGTCATGTTTAAAGTCTTCACCTTTGCTCTTTCCGCTGGCTTGGCTGGGTTAGGTGGTGCGCTTTTTGTTCCTCAAGTTGGAATTATATCTCCAGCCATGATAGGTGTAGTACCGTCGATTGAAATGGTAATATGGGTAGCTGTAGGCGGGAGAGGAACTTTGATCGGTGCTATTCTGGGAGCGTTAATAGTCAACGGAGCCAAAAGTTACCTGAGTGAGTCGTTCCCGGATGCATGGTTATATTTACAGGGACTGTTGTTTATTGCCGTTATTTTATTAGTTTCTGGTGGAGTAATGGGGATCTTCAAGAAGTTGAACAAATCTCAGAAGATAACAGGTTCCGCTATAGCTCTCGCTCCATCCATAGGAAAATCTACTCAAATATCTAGGAGATAAAGGAGGTTGGTTATGGCTGGGACAGTAATCTACGTGGAAAATCTTACGGTAAGTTTCAACGGATTTAAGGCCCTCAATCAGATGAATTTTTGCATGAGATACGGTGAACTGCACTTCCTGATTGGTCCTAACGGGGCTGGCAAAACCACACTGTTGGATGTAATTTGTGGGAAGTTAAAGCCGACCCGGGGTAGGGTGATTTTTAAAGAGGAAGTTGACATTGGGAAACGACAGGAGCATGACTTGGTTAACCTTGGTATTAGTAGGAAGTTTCAAACACCATCGGTATTTACGGATCTCACAGTATACGAAAACCTTGATCTTGCCTTGCGCCGAAAGAGGGGAATTCTCTCCGCTTTGTTCCATAAGACAACTCCAGCAGAAGAAGAAAGAATAATTGCAACCTTAGAAAACATAAGGCTAACCGACAAGATACATGTTAAGGCTGGCCTGTTATCCCACGGTGAAAAACAGCGCCTGGAGATTGGTATGTTGTTGGTTCAAGACCCGGAGTTGTTGTTGCTCGATGAACCTGTTGCGGGATTAACCAAGAGTGAAAGGCAGAAAATAGGGGAACTTCTCCAGTCTATTTCCCAAAGGTGTTCCGTTTTAGTAGTCGAGCATGATATGGGATTTGTAAGGCAGTTTGCCCAGCGGGTAACTGTAATGCATGAAGGTAAAGTGTTGAGCGAAGGGAACGTTGCCAGAATACAAAGTGATCCAAAAGTGATCGAAGTTTACTTGGGCCGGGGTGGGGATAATTCATGCTAAAAGCTGAGCAGTTAAGCGTTTCATATGGTGAAAGCGTTGTTTTAAATGATGTTAACCTACAAGTTCCCAGTGGTGCTATTGTTTCTCTGATAGGCCGAAACGGCGTGGGAAAGACTACTCTGTTAAAAGCCATAATGGGCTTGCTGCGCCCAAAGAAAGGGAAAATTACCCTGGGCGGAGCTGATATCACTACTTATCCACCGGATCGAAGGGCTAGGTGCGGAATCGGATATGTGCCACAAGGCAGGGAAATATTTCCATATCTAACGGTTTATGAGAATCTTTGCGTGGGTCTCAGTGAGCGGGATGACCTTGTTTTAGAAGAAGTGTTAGATCTATTTCCAATGTTAAAAAGTTTGTTAACCCGTATGGGAGGGAATCTTAGCGGGGGACAGCAACAGCAGTTAGCAATAGCCAGGGCTTTGGTTAGACGGCCTAGAATTTTGCTTTTGGACGAACCCACCGAGGGTATTCAACCCTCTGTGGTGACTGATA
Organism: Calderihabitans maritimus; assembly: GCF_002207765.1. Lineage (NCBI taxonomy): Bacteria > Bacillati > Bacillota > Clostridia > Neomoorellales > Calderihabitantaceae > Calderihabitans > Calderihabitans maritimus. Next base: position 21,587 of record NZ_BDGJ01000100.1, on the reverse strand, counting down.
TTAAGAGAGTAATAAAGACGATAAACAAGAAAAAGAATGTCTCCATTCTGTTGGTTGAGCAGTATTTGGATTTTGCATTAGGTGTGGCGGATTATTTCTATGTCATGGAAAATGGGCGAATTGTTTTGCAGGGAGTGACTAGGGACGTAGAATTGGAGAAATTGAAAGAACACCTGGCGGTATAAGCTTTAATTCACTAGTTAATTAACCGGGGAGGCGAGATGTTAATGCGTTTGACGCCGCGGGAGCAGGAGAAGTTACTTATTTTTTTAGCGGCTGAACTGGCAAGAAAAAGAAGAGCTCGCGGATTAAGACTTAATTACCCTGAAGCGGTAGCCCTTATTAGTGCTGAGATTTTAGAGGGTGCTAGAGACGGCAAAACGGTGGCCGAGCTGATGCAACTCGGTGCCCAAATACTTACAAGAAATGACGTTATGCCGGGGGTAGCGGAAATGATTGATGAAATCCAGGTAGAAGCGACATTCCCGGATGGTACTAAGCTGGTTACTGTTCACAATCCTATAAGATAGGGGTGAAAAAATGAAGCCGGGTGAATACATTCTGGCAGACTCGCCTATTATTTGTAATCAGGGGCGTCACACGGTTACCATTACGGTGGCTAATATCGGTGACCGTCCAGTACAAGTTGGGTCCCATTTCCATTTCTTTGAAGTCAACCGAGCGTTAAAATTTGATCGGGCTAAAACTTTTGGTATGAGGCTGAACATTCCGGCAGGTACGGCAGTTCGCTTTGAGCCGGGAGAGGAGAAAGAGGTGACCCTAGTACCCATAGCTGGCCTGAAGAATGTTTACGGCCTAAATAATCTAACTCAAGGTTCGGTTAATGAAGAGAGGCGGAAGATTCAATGCTTAACAAAGGCTAGGGAGATAGGCTTTGAGGGGGTTACGGGCAATGGTGATGAAATTAAGTAGAAGAGAATACGCCGATATCTTTGGTCCCACCGTTGGCGATAAGGTTCGCTTGGCCGATACGGATTTGTTTGTCGAAGTAGAAAAAGACTTCACGGTGTACGGAGATGAATGCAAATTCGGTGGTGGGAAAGTAATCCGTGACGGGATGGGACAGTCACCAAGGGTGACGAGAGCCGCCGGTGCGTTAGATTTGGTTATTACTAATGCTTTAATCATTGACTACTGGGGCATCGTTAAGGCAGACATCGGAATTAGGGATGGATTAATTGTAGGTATAGGAAAAGCAGGTAACCCGGACATTATGCAGGGTGTAGACCCGAACCTGGTCATCGGAGCCAGTACTGAGGTAATTGCTGGCGAGGGCTTAGTTGTTACGCCAGGTGGGGTGGATACTCACATTCACTTCATTTGTCCTCAGCAGGTTGAGACTGCGCTCTGCGCGGGAATCACAACGATGATCGGCGGGGGAACCGGTCCTGCTACTGGTACCAATGCTACCACGTGTACGCCCGGCCCTTGGAACCTATACCGTATGTTGGAAGCAGCGGATGCATATCCGGTAAACATCGGCTTTTTGGGAAAAGGAAATGCATCCTTCCCTGAGCCATTAGTTGAACAAGTGAAGGCCGGTGCAGTAGGGCTTAAACTTCATGAAGACTGGGGTACAACTCCTGCTGCTATTGACTGTTGCCTCAGAGTGGCGGACGAATATGACGTGCAGGTGGCCATTCATACCGATACCCTAAACGAGGCAGGTTTTGTGGAAGACACCGTTAGAGCTATTAACGGCCGTACTATTCACACTTACCATACCGAAGGGGCAGGCGGGGGACATGCACCGGATATCATTAAAATTGCCTCTCAGCCAAACGTACTCCCCTCGTCAACCAATCCAACGATGCCATTTACGATTAACACAATGGAAGAACATTTAGATATGCTTATGGTATGCCATCACTTGGACAGCAAGGTGCCTGAGGATGTGGCTTTTGCGGATTCCCGTATCCGGCCCGAAACCATTGCTGCTGAGGATGTACTGCATGACCTGGGAGTCTTTAGTATGATGAGTTCTGATTCCCAAGCTATGGGTCGTGTAGGGGAGGTAATAATGCGGACATGGCAGACGGCAGACAAAATGAAGAAACAGCGGGGACGCTTGCCGCAAGAAGCTGGCAACAACGACAATTTTAGGGTAAAGCGTTATTTAGCTAAATATACTATAAACCCGGCCATAACCCATGGTATTGACAGATATGTAGGTTCGATAGAGGTAGGTAAATTAGCAGATCTGGTATTATGGAAGCCTAAGTTCTTCGGGGTGAAACCGGAGTTGGTGGTTAAGGGCGGTATTATTCTCATAGCTCAAATGGGGGATGCCAATGCATCCATCCCTACGCCACAACCTGTCCTAAGCAGAATAATGTTTGGTGGATACGGTCGGGCAATATATAGTACTTCTCTAACTTTTGTTTCCAAGTATGCTTTTGAGCACGGAATTACAGAGAGGCTTAAGCTTCAAAAGAAAGTCGTGCCGGTTGGCAATTGCCGCTCTTTGAGCAAAGAACAGATGATCCATAATAATGCTACTCCTTTTATTGAAGTAGATCCCGAAACTTATGAAGTCAAGGTAGACGGAGAGGTTGTTACGTGTGAACCGGTAAAGGAATTGCCATTGGCTCAGCGATATTTCCTTTTCTAATTTTATTTTGTTTCCTTAATTTACAAAAAGGCGTTGAGTACTAAAAAGGTATGAGCGGAGGGCATGTTATGTCTGTCAACCAACAATGTACCATTAATAGTTCTACTCTTCTCTGTACCTTGCAAATAGCAGACTCTCTGTTTCCGATCGGTAGTTTTACCCAATCCTATGGGCTGGAAACTTACGTACAGGAGGGAAGAATTTGTTCAGCTACTTCGTTAAAAGATTTTATGACAACATATGTACATTATATGCTGGGCTATACAGACTGTCTGGCCGCCTGCTTAGCTTACAAATATGCTAGTGATGATAATTTTGATTCAATTGTCAAACTGGATCAAATTATAACTGCTTTAAAAGCATCTCGCGAGGTGAGAGAGGCCAGTTTAAGGATAGGCAAAATGATGTTGAAAACGGTGGAACAGCTTTTTGGTTGTCCTTTGATTGAAAGATATTCCACGGTGGTTAATAAAGGCATTGCACAAGGACACCATGCAGTGATTTTTGGATTAGTCGCACGAAGCATTGGTTTATCACCTATACAGACCAATATAGTTTTTCTTTATAATGCTGCTGCAAGTATGGTCAATGCAGCTATAAAATTAATTCCCTTAGGACAAAGGGAAGGGCAAGGTGTTCTTTTTTCGCTTCACCCAACAATTATGGAAACTGCCCACAAAGTACTTTCCCTAGAGGAAAGAAATTTGGGGGCCTTTGCGCCAGCCCTGGAAATAAGGTGCATGGCTCACGAGAGGCTTTATACGCGTCTATTCATGTCATAAGGAGGTTATTAACGTGAAGCCAATTAAAATAGGAGTAGGTGGTCCGGTAGGTTCCGGTAAAACACTACTAATTGAAAGGATTACACGCCATCTAGTAAATAAATACGATATGGCGGTAGTGACTAACGATATTTATACTAAAGAAGATGCTGAGTTTTTGATCAAAAATGGTGTCCTTCCATCAGAACGGGTAGTGGGAGTTGAAACGGGAGGATGCCCACACACAGCCATCCGTGAGGATGCTTCGATGAACCTGGAAGCTATTGAGTTCTTACTACATAAATTTCCTGATCTTGACTTAATTTTCGTAGAAAGCGGAGGAGACAACCTGGCTGCTTCTTTTAGCCCGGAATTGGTTGATTTAAGTATTTATGTTATAGATGTTGCGGCAGGTGATAAGATTCCTCGTAAGGGTGGGCCGGGGATTACGAAATCGGATTTACTCGTGATTAATAAAATCGATCTCGCACCGTTTGTGGGAGCCAGTTTAGAAGTAATGGAACGCGACTCGCAAAAAATGAGGGGCGAGCGGCCTTTTGTTTTTACCAATTTGATTAAAGGAGAAGGGTTAGAGAAGGTTACCGCTTGGATTGAGAGGAATGCGTTTCTTGGGGAGTTACGATGAGGAAGAAATTGATCAAATACTCGCTAAATACAACTCGAATAGGAAAAGAGGGACGCCTTTATATCAGGTTGGCTATGAAGGACGGCTATACTTATATTGCTGATAGTTATGGACTAATACCATTGAAGATAGCCAAGCCCTTTTATTTGGATTCTACGGGAGAAATATTCCTCTATGTACTAAACCCCACTGGGGGAATTGTGCAAGGGGATCGCTATCACATGGATGTATTGTTAGAGCCAGGCGCACAGGCATTTATCACCTCACAGGCTGCTACGAAGGTATACCGCATGGAATGCGATTATGCTTCTGCAACCGAGTTTTTTGAAGTAGGGGAAGGAGCTTTGTTAGAATATTTTCCAGAACCGATTATTCCTTTTGCGGGCGCCCGCTTTGCTGGCGAAATGGAGGTAAAGCTTAATCAAGGGAGTACTGCCTTTATCGGTGAGGTATTGTTCCCCGGTCGGGCGAAAAGAGGAGAAATATTTGAGTACGATTTTTTCAACAGAAAGACAAAGGTTTTTTACCAGGGAGAAATTGTTTATTATGATTGGCTCGATTTAAGGCCGAAGGAGATTAAACCTGACTCATTCGGCATATTCGAAGGATACACCCATTATGGCCAGCTTATGATTTTTTCTAATGCAGCAGACAGGAACTTAAGTGATCTACTGCACGTTCTTCTACAAAACGTTCCCGGAATAATTGGTGGGGCATCTTTAACCTGGAAGCATGGTATTATTGTTCGCGCACTTAGTTCAAGCGGTATACATTTAACTCGAGCTTTGACTGAATGCTGGGATCTGGCCCGTAGGAAATTAATAGGTAGGTCTCTTCCCAAAATAAGAAAGTACTAGCATTCAAATAAAATATTAGTGGGGGAATAATATTACTTATTGTGAAGACATAGTTGTTAACTCTTATCTTACGGTCAAGTCCGATATTTTCTGTAAAAACGACTTCCGGTAAAATGGTCGGTTAACAAAACGGTAGAGTCTCGTACCTACATGGGCATAATCTTGGTTTTCAGCTTCTTGCTGCTGTTTCCATTCCTAGTACTGTACAGTTAAGCTTCCCTCCTAACACTTTAACTGGTAATATTAAAACAATCAGAAGGGGAGCAAAATAGATGCACAAGAAAAAATTGCCCGTCAAAGATTAAGTGTGTAGAGCTGGCTGAGGCCCTGGGAAATGTAAGCGAGGCCTGCCGTCGCAGGGGTATATCCAGAACCCAGTTTTACGAGTATAAAAGACGCTTTCAGACGCATGGCCTGGAGGGGCTAAAAGACCTGCCCCCAATCCATAAGAGTCATCCTCAAACCACACCTCAGGAAATCCAGGATAAAATCGTAGAACTCAGCCTTCAGCATCCCGGCTGGGGATGTGCGAAATTGAGCGACATGCTTAAACTGCAGGGAATCAGCGTTAGCCCGCCTACCATCCAAAACATTTTACACAAAAACGGCCTGGGCACCAAGTATGAACGCCTTCTCAGGCTGGAAGAAAAAGCAGCTCGAGAAGCAATAACCCTTACCCCGGAGCAGATAGCCTTAATTGAAAAGGCTAATCCCTGTTTCAGAGAGCGGCATGTGGAAAGCAGCCGTCCCGGGGAGTTATTAGCACAAGATACCTTCTATGTGGGCCATTTAAAAGGTATCGGCAAAGTATACCTGCAGGCAGTAGTAGACACTTACAGCAGCTATGCTTTCGGCTTTTTACATACCACCAAACTGCCCGAATGCAGCGTAGCTATTCTACACAACGATGTACTGCCTTTCTACAGGCAATACGGACTTAAACTCACGTTTGACAGTTTAACCTAAAAAACAGTGCCCATGTGCTGGAAACCGCATAAAATAAGCATTTAGTTTCAGGGCAAGGCCGAGATGTTGTGCTACGTCTTACAGTATATGGTTTGTGTAGTGTGGCTATTCATGGTATAATAGTTATGCCATGTATATCAGAACCAAGGTTTTCAAGAACAAAGATGGTAGCACACGAACCTACCTGTATATTGTCCGTGGCCGGCGAGTTAATGGCAAGGTCCGCCAGGAGATAGTGGCGAATCTGGGACGCCTGGAAGAATTGCAGGAGAACGGTCTTGACCAACTCATCGAGGGACTGGCCAGGTTCTCCAGGAGACAGTGGATCCAGGCACAGGCCAAGGAACTTGAGGCGAAGTGGGCCAAGGAATTAGGCCCTGCCCTCGTATTCAGACGACTCTGGGAAGAGCTTAGCCTTGACCGGATTCTGAAAAAGCTTCTCGCCGGCACGCAGATAACGACTAATGTGGAAGAAGCCGTATTTGCCATGGTGTTGAACCGTCTTTGCGATCCCCAATCGAAACTTGGGGTGAAACGGTGGTTGGAGACCGTCTATCGGCCTGAGTTTGAACAGCTTGAACTTCACCATTTCTACCAGTCCCTTGACTTTTTGGCCGAGCACAAGGAGCAGATTGAAGTTCAGCTCTTCGACCGGGTCAAAGATCTTTTTAACGTTGAGTTGGATCTCGTCTTTTGGGATACTACTTCAACATACTTTGAAGGCCAGGGACCAGAAGGTCTGGCTGAATACGGGTTTTCGAAAGATAACCGGTCAGACCGGATGCAGGTCCTGATCGGAATCCTGATGACCCGGGACGGGACCCCTGTGGCCCACCGGGTCTTTCCCGGGAACACAGCCGATGTCAAGACCTTCCGGGCGGCCATGGATGATCTAAAGGGTCGGTTTATGATTCGCCGCGTTATCCTGGTCGGGGACCGCGGTATGGTAAGCAAGAGAGTTCTCAGAGAGATCGAAGCTTCAGGCCTGGAGTACATTGTTGGCGTCAGGATGCGGAAGCTCAAGAGCATGGCCGAGGTTTTAAGCCGGGCCGGGCGTTACCGTAATGTCAGAGAGAACCTCAAGGTTAAGGAAGTCCTGCATGAAGGTACTCGATACATCGTCTGTTACAACCCCGAAGAAGCCGAACGTGATAGAAAGGCCCGTGAAACGATGGTGGCAAAGCTCGAAGAAAAGCTCAGATCTAATGGTCTGAAACCGTGAAGATCAACCTCGAAGGCCAGACTTACCTTGCCCGGACGGAACTTACGGGAAAAGCCTTCGATGCGTTCAAGGCACTGGGGCTTCGACCCCCATCGCAGGTAGAAGTTGTGCCGCCCGTTTAAAGTTAACGGCAACTTGGGTGTTGTGGTACGTGGCCCTTGCATACCCGCAAACCCTTGAGTTTTCGGGATTTTTCAAGGTTCGGGTGTCAAACTAAAGTTAAAGTAGACGCCATACTTACGGATAACGGTAAAGAGTATTGCGGTAAAGAATATCATCACCCTTACGAGCTATATCTTGCTTTAAACGACATTGAACACCGGCGAACGCAGGTCCGTCGACCCCAGACCAATGGTTTTGTAGAGCGATTTAATCGTACGGTGTTAGACGAGTTTTTCCGTGTAGCTTTTCGCGAGAAGTTTTATGAGAGTGTAGAGGCTTTACAGGCTGATCTTGATCAATGGTTGATTCATTACAACACTGAACGTCCCCACAGGGGCTATCGAAATATGGGTAAAAGGCCTATTGAGACTATAACCGAATATCTGGAAAAAATGGAAGCTGATAAGCCGGTTGGTGTCCAGGAAGAAGCTTAACTGTACACTTAAGAAAAGTTCTAATACCGATTTTTACCACTTACTTGCAATACAATGTGTATTTCAAATACTCTTCAAATCCTTTAAGCTGATTATCAATTTTCAACAAGCTCAAAATAATAAAATTAATAAAGTATAATTTACCCACAAAAAAATATCATTTCTGATAGAAATTAAAAAATGTTAGAAATTAATTTTTATGGGCCCCTTTTAGGGAAGTAATTACTTTACCCATTATTTTTTAAGCAAAATTTAGCAAGTCTAAGAAAATAAAACTTATTCTATCAAACCTTAGAACTGGCGCTCGTGAATCGTAAATATGGCCGAATATGGCCAGTAGGATTGCAATATCTAGGGAGCGAAAGCGAAGAAAGGGACTTGACATTTTTAAGAGACAGGGAAGCAACGTATAGGCAAGGCTAAAGGCAAAAGGTATACCAGGGAAGAGATTTAATTAAGACAGTGCGGGCAAGTAATGAAGGAGCTATATGTAAGGGAGTAGTTGTAAAAAACTACTCCTTTTAGCTTTAAAGGCAAAGGCTAACAGTTGCTGCTGCGAACCCAGCCGTATGCATAGTCTTCAGTTTGCGTATAAGATGACTTTCCAAGGGTAGGGGGAACCTTTTTGCCTGTTTCACGCTGTTCAAAATAATATACCGGAAATAACGCCGGCGGCGTGAGTTTTTTCTCTCTTTGGAGTTGCAACACTTTACCATTCTTCACGCCCGACCGGACAGGCGGTATCTATTTTGCCGTGAATATTTTCAGGTGTGACCCGGGACATGAGCTTTTCTAAAGTATAACGCTTCCGGTGGATGATGATAGTGTTATTATCTAATTGAAGTTCAACAGGTGTTCCTTCAGAAAAGCCAACTTTTTCGGCAAATATCTTGGGAATACGAATTACAAAATAATCGTTACCCCACTTTTCGATTGTGGAGTGCATATATTGCATATACTTTCCTCCTTATGGTCTAGAAAGCCCGTAGAGCCGTTTTTTTTAACTACCCAAAGTTTATTGCTTCCTTATTTTTTTTTAAGGACCTCAAAACGCCCGGTATAAATGGTTAATTTGTAAAATTCAGGTTATTTTTCTTTCGTGCTTTCGAGCATGTAGCGTATTACAGGAGTTTCCCAATTTTCCTTTCGCAGCTTTTGAATTCGCTTGATGCGCTCAATATCACGCTTTGAATAATAGCGGTGCTTGCCTTTTTCTTTGCTGCGCCGTTCTAAAAGTCCTTGAGATTCGTAATAGCGGATAGTTGAAGTGCTGATTCCCGTTATACGAGCAACAGCAGAGATGCGGAAGATGGGCTCATCCTCCGGAACCTGGTCTAAATTAAGAACTTCATGTTTCTTTTTACTCATATTTCAACACCTCAATTATCTCATTCTTTATTAATAAGTTTTATTCCTGCTTATTTATTTGGAAAAAATGGTGATTTTATTGAGATTATCTGCTAATATCTTTGAATTTCGCCTGTTTTTATAGTGATATGTAATTATGTTGTCTTGGTGACATGTTGCTTTAGTGATATGTTTCCAAGTCACTATGTTGACATGACTTGGTACTGGCGAAACAGTTTGCCATGGTAGTCGAAGGACGCGAAGCAACTTGGTGTGGATATGTATAAAATTGCAGATAATATGCATTATCCGACGTTTTGGGCCACAATTTTGCGGATAATTAACCGATTCTGAGGTAGTAAGCCTGCAAAAAAATGTCGGATAAGTAAAAATGGCCGGTGTTACCCGGCTGTTTTTTTAAGTATGCCCGGCCCCCGCTGCCTGACCGGGCGTTGGTCCTACCGCTTGCAATCGCAGACGCGGTATAATCGTCGTCCAGTAGGACCTCCCGCGCGTGTAAGTGTATATCTAAATTATACCACAAAATGGGAGGTTACAAAACATGGAGAAAATTTTAAATGCTTTTGAAGGCTATCTTCGAGGAGAAAAAGATGTAAGCCCGGCGACTATCCGTTCATATCTGAGCGACTTGAAAAAGTTTATGCGGTGGTATTTTGAAACTACCGGTGACCCTGTTAGGGTTGATGCAGTTGGTCCGCTTGATATTGCAGAATTTAAGCGATACATGTTAAACCAAAACCGGAAACCTGCCACAATTAACCGAGCATTAGCTTCTCTTTCTACTTTCTTCACCTGGGCGGTGGGGCAAGGTCACGCCGCCCAAAATCCTGTCAGCGGCGTGAAACCGGTGCGGGAAACAAGGTCAGCTCCCCGAGCTCTTGGACGGCGTGAGCAGTTAGCGTTGATGCGGGCAGTGCAGAAAAGCGGGCGGGTGCGGGATATTGCTTTAGTGACCCTACTCCTTCATACAGGGTTAAGGGTATCGGAAGTATGTGCTCTCACCCTTGAGGACATTACTCTCCGGGAGCGCAGCGGCGTTGTGGTAGTCCGCTCCGGCAAGGGCAGCAAGCGGCGTGAGGTGCCGCTTAACGCTACGGCGAGAAAAGCGTTAAAGAATTGGCTCGCTGTCCGAGGTGAAGCTCCCGGTCCGCT
>NZ_BDGJ01000100.1:0-11218 GCF_002207765.1 Calderihabitans maritimus | reverse complement strand
GGGTCTCTTTCTCCTCGTGCTATTGAATACCTGCTTGCGAAATACGCCTATGACGCCCGCCTGGAGGGGGTAACCCCTCATGTTTTACGCCATACTTTCTGTAAGTCGTTGATTGATGCCGGCGAAAGTCTGGACCGGGTAGCCGTGCTGGCTGGTCATTCAAATCTGAATACCACCGCCCGCTACACACGGCCCAGCGATAAGGACCTCCAGAGGGCTGTGGAGCGTTTGGCGTGGGAGTAGGGGTGGATTTTGTTTCTTGTTAGTAGGATTTGGCTTACTCTTGTCGAATTGGTTAAGATAACCAAAATTTAAGATTCTTAGGCGGGTGATTACATTGATTAATAAGACTAAGGTCTTTACGCCGAAAGTTGGTTCAAAAGGCTTAATGACTCTTCCGAAACAGGTAAGGGATGTACTGGGAATTAAAGAAGGCGACCGGATATTACTAAAAATTGAACCAGACGGGAGGGTGGTTTTAGAAAAAGCATTAATTGTTCCTGCAAATGAATGTATTTTGCAGACGGTAGAGCGTTGAGATGTCTTTAAATTTGAACTGATACAAAATACCGTTGGAATGAAAGACTTAAAAAAAAATGAACTAGAATTCTGATTGGAGGCAGGGATTATGTCAAAAAATAAAGCTTTAGATCTTAGCACTCTTGAATCTTGGTTATGGGATGCTGCTTGTGTGATTCGCGGTGAAATTGATGCTCCTAAATTTAAAGATTATATTTTACCTCTTATTTTTCTTAAAAGGCTTTCAGATGTTTATGACGACGAAATGGATGCTCTTGCCGAAGAATTTGGTGACCGAAAAGTTGCAGAAAAACTAGTAGAACATGACCACGAACTGGTGCGGTTTTATATTCCTAAGCATGCTCATTGGTCTGAAATTGCTAAGAAAACTACGGGTTTGGGTGAATACCTTACCGATGCCGTTAAGGGAATAGCTCGCGAGAACCCAAAGCTTGCAGGTGTAATTGATATAGTTGATTTTAACGCAACGGCATCCGGTCAGCGTATTATTGATGATGAACGTTTGGCTGCTTTAATACAGGTTTTATCCCGCTACCGCTTGGGTTTAAAAGATGTGGAGCCGGATATTTTAGGCCGGGCTTATGAATATTTATTGCGAAAATTTGCCGAAGGGCAGGGCCAGAGTGCCGGAGAGTTTTATACCCCTAAAGAGGTTGCATGGTTAATGGCTTACATATTAGATCCGCAACCCGGGGATGAAATATACGATCCTGCCTGCGGTTCCGGCGGTCTTCTTATTAAATGCCATTTGCGTTTTTTGGAGACTCATGGAGTGGTAAAAAATAGTCATCGTGAACTTCCTCACGAAATTGAACCGATACGTATTTATGGGCAGGAAATAAACCATGCTACCTATGCAATGGCAAAAATGAACGTCTTCTTGCATGACATGAACGCTGAGATTGCTTTGGGTGATACCATGAACCGACCGGCCTTTTTGAACGACGACGGAAGTCTGCGCCGTTTTGATAAAGTGACCGCTAACCCGATGTGGAATCAGAAGTTTCCAATAAAAACTTACGAAAAGGATACTTATGGTCGCTTTAATTTTGGAATTCCGCCCGCAAGCAGTGCAGACTGGGGCTGGATTCAACATATGTTTGCTTCTTTGAATGACAGCGGGAAAATGGCCGTGGTGCTGGATACGGGCGCTGTCAGTCGCGGCAGTGGAAATCAAGGTTCAAACCGCGAACGTGATATTCGCAAGGCTTTTGTGGAGCATGATTGGGTAGAGTGTGTTATCTTGCTTCCTGAGAACCTGTTTTATAATACCACTGCACCGGGGATTATTCTGGTTATAAATAAAGCAAAACCTGCAGAACGGAAAGGTAAAATTATGCTTATCAACGCTTCCCAACAGTTTACTAAAAGACGACCGAAGAACTCCTTGGCTGAAGAGCATATTGAACGTATTGCTTCAGTGTATCTTGAATATCGGGAGGAAGAAGGCTTCAGTAAAATCATTACCAACGAAGAGGCCGCCCGCAACGACTGGAACCTCAGCCCTTCCCGGTACGTATCGCTCAACGGCAAAGAAGAGGTTCTTCCGGTTGAAGAGGCAATTGTACAGCTTCAACAGGCGGAAGAGGAACGCCGGGCTGCGGATGCTGAGTTGAACACCATTCTAAAAAAGCTGGGTTTGGGAGGATTTGTTAATGCTTGAAATGGCAAATGATATTTCCAATGGGTCTAATATTTCCAATGGGTCTAAAATGACCGAACTCGGCCCTTTACCGGAAGATTGGGATGTAGTAAAGCTTGAGGAGATAGCTGAAGTTAAGTATGGGAAGGCTAAACCGAAAGAAACAGGAAATATTCCCGTAGTTGGTTCGGGTGGTATATATGCGTTAACATCCCAGGCTCTCGTCGATTTTCCTTCTTTAGTTGTTGGTCGTAAAGGTACAGCCGGAAGGGTTTGGTTATTAGAAAGCCCATTCTGGCCTTCTGACACGACGTTTTATTTAGCCTGGAAAGATAGCTCTGTAGATTACAGATTTGTTTACTATTGCTTTCAAGTCAATACTTTGTCCGGTGAACATGCTAAGACAACATTACCGAGTCTTCAAAAGCGCGATTTAGAAAACTATGTCCTCCCTTTTCCCCCTCTCTCCGAACAGCGGGCAATTGCATATGTGCTTTCTACTATTCAGCGAGCAATTGAAGCAACGGAGCGAGTAATTGCTGCCACGCGGGAACTCAAAAAGTCTCTCATGCACTACCTCTTTACTTACGGGCCGGTACCTTTGGAAGAAGCTGAACGTGTTCCGCTCAAGGAAACTGAAATTGGAACGATACCGGAGCATTGGGAAGTGGTGAGGCTGGGGAAGGTTTTCGAATTTTCTAGAAAACCAAGAAGTTTGGATATTAATAAATGTCACCAAATTCCTTTTATTTCGATGGAATATATTCCAGATGAAGAAGTTTATCTTAGTAAGTATGATCTAAAAGTACGTGAGGAAATTAAAAGTGGTACTTTCTTTTTTAATGGAGATTTATTGATTGCGAAAATTACTCCCTCCTTTGAGAATGGAAAACAGTGTATAGTGAAAAACTTACCTACGGATTTCGGGTATGCGACAACAGAAGTTTGGCCTATTCATGGAACAAATGAAGCCGAGATTTTATGTTTGTTTTATTATTTAAAGAAAGATGATATAAGGGCAGATATTGCAAGTAAAATGGAGGGAAGTACAGGACGGCAAAGAGTACCCAAAAATGTGTTAGAAAATCTTATGATTCCATACCCTCCTCTCTCTGAACAACGTGAGATTGCCCGCATCTTGCAGTCGGTTGACCGTAAAATCGAGACGGAGAAAAAACGCCAAAAAGCCCTTAAAGCCCTCTTTAAGACCATGCTTGACCTTCTTATGACAGGAAAAGTGCGGGTTAAGGATTTGGAGGTGGCTTCGCAATGAAAATCGGCTCTGAGCGAGGTGCTGTGCAAAATCCTTTAATCCGCTATGCCACTGAAATGGGTTGGCATTATCTTGTCCCGGAGGAGGCAGAGCGGCTGCGCCGAGGTGAAACCGGCCTGATATTAAGGGACATTTTTATCAACCAAGTCCAGCGTCTTAACCCCGGCGTGGTGGACCATTTACGGGCGGAAGAGTTAATTAAACGCATTGAACGTATTTCTCCTACTATAGAAGGCAACCTTGCTGCCTGGGAGTATCTAATGGGTCTAAAAACTATTTATGTAGCGGAAGAAAAGCGTGAACGCAACGTTCGCCTGATAGACTTTAAAAACTGGGAAGCCAATACCTTTCATGTTACAGACGAATTCAGATATACTAATGGAACTCATTCCATTCGTGCTGATGTGGTCTTCCTTATAAACGGTGTGCCAATGCTGATTGTCGAAACTAAATCTGCTACCAAGTTAGAAGGTATTGCGGAAGCTCTAGATCAATTACGTCGTTACCATCGGGAAGGACCGGAACTAATGGCTCTCCTCCAGTTGTTCACTCTAACCCATCTAATCCATTTTTACTACGGGGCTACCTGGAATTTGAGTCGCAAGAACCTATTCAACTGGAGGGATGAGAGCGCCGGTCAGGATTTTGAGACTTTAGTTAAAACCTTTATTCACCCTCAGCGGATACTGCGTGTTTTGTCAGACTACATTCTTTTTACCCGCAAGGATGATGAACTGACCAAAGTCGTTTTAAGACCCCATCAGATGCGTGCGGTTGCACGGATATTGAAACGGGCCGCGGATAAAGAAAAGCGGCGGGGCCTTATCTGGCATACCCAGGGCTCCGGTAAGACTTTTACCATGATTACAGCAGCAAAAAAGTTAATAGAAGAACCGCTTTTTGAAAACCCTACCGTCCTTATGCTGGTAGACCGCAACGAATTAGAGACTCAGCTTTTTGGCAACTTGGCTGCCTGCGGGTTTAGCTCTGTAGAGGTAGCCAGGAGTAAACGTCACCTACGGGAGCTTTTATCAAGTGACAGGCGGGGACTTATTGTTAGTATGATACATAAATTCGAGGGTATGCCTGCTAATATAAATCCGCGCCACAATATCTTTGTGCTGGTGGATGAGGCCCACCGTACAACCGGCGGTGATTTAGGTAACTACTTAATGGGTGCCTTACCCAATGCCACTTACATAGGTTTTACGGGTACGCCTATCGACAAGACAGCTCACGGCAAAGGTACGTTCAAAATCTTTGGCATCGATGACCCTAAAGGTTATCTTGACAAGTACAGTATTGCCGAGTCTATTGCCGATGGTACTACCGTACCCCTTCATTATACCCTGGCGCCCAATGAACTGCGCGTGGACAGGGAAACATTAGAAGAAGAATTCTTGAATTTAATGGAAGCAGAAGGGGTTAGTGATGTTGAAGAACTCAATAAAATATTAGATAAAGCTGTAACTTTGAAGAATATGTTAAAAAACCGTGAGCGTGTAGAAAGGATCGCGGAATATGTAGCCAACCATTATCGTGAGTTTGTAGAGCCTATGGGATATAAAGCCTTTTTAGTGGCGGTAGACCGGGAAGCCTGTACCCTTTACAAAGAAGCGTTAGACCGATACTTGCCCCCTGAATATTCGGAGGTAGTCATTAGCAAGGCCCATAATGACCCCCCGGAATTGGCCCGTTATCACCTCTCAGATGAGAAGGAAAAGCGTATTCGTAAATCATTCCGCAAACCGGACGAGCTACCTAAAATACTCATCGTAACGGAAAAACTGTTGACCGGATACGATGCCCCAGTGCTTTACTGCATGTATTTAGATAAACCCATGCGAGACCATGTGCTTTTGCAGGCTATCGCCCGGGTGAACCGTCCTTACGAAGATGAAAACGGGCGTCAGAAACCGGCAGGGTTTGTACTGGATTTTGTTGGCATCTTTGAGAAGCTGGAAAAAGCGCTGGAATTTGACTCGCAGGATGTAGAAGGCACAATTCAAGATTTGGACCTGTTAAAAGAACATTTTGCCCAAATGATGGCTGATGCCCGGAAAGAATTTCTGTCATTAATTACTGACGGCTCTCCAGATAAAGCTGCGGAGAAAGTTTTGGAACACTTCCGTGACCAGGAAAAACGCCATGACTTTTACCGGTTCTTTAAGGAGTTGGCAAACATCTACGAAATTCTATCGCCTGATTCTTTCCTGCGGGAATATTTAGGTGACTACGACCAGTTGGCCAGAATGTATAGACTTTTACGCTCAGCTTATGAACCCGGTGTTAGTGTTGAGCGCGAACTTACCCGCAAGACTGCCAGGCTAGTTCAAGAGCATACACAAAGCGGTACTATAAAAGACACTCTCGACATTTATGAAATTAATGAAGAGCTTCTTGAAAAAATTAGTCAGAGTAATGAGAATGAAACTGTCAAGGTATTTAATATTCTAAAAAGTATAGAACATGCGGTTGCAAAGAATGTGCATCATGTTCCTTACCTTATTACCATTGGAGAGCGTGCTGAACAGATTGCCAGGGCTTATCAAGAACGTCAGTTAACTACCCAGGAAGCCTTGCGGCAGTTGGAAGAACTTATTAGGGAATACAATGAAGCAGAAAAAGCCCGCGCCGAAAAAAACTTATCTCCCGATGCTTTTGCCGTTTTTTGGCTTCTCAAACGTGAGGGCGTTAGGGAGGCAGAGCGTGCCGCTGAACAGATGGCAGATGCGTTCACCCGTTATCCCCATTGGCAAACAAGCGATGCTCAGAACCGTGAGGTACGAAAAGAATTATACAAGACACTTCTGGCGGCAGGGGTTAAAGAAATAAAAATACTGGCGGAGCGGATCTTAGCTGTCATCAGGAGGGTGAAATCATGAGTGTTGAGTACTTACATGAGTCTGAGAAGATACCCAGTAATGTATCTTTGGAAGAGGCTATACCGGCTGCTGTTTTCAAAGCAGAGGTGCAAACTTGGGCAAAACGAATTGGAGTTGAGCCTAGGGAAATTCATTTGCGTCCGATGAAACGGAAATGGGGAAGCTGTTCTAGCAGTGGAAGGCTTACTTTTAACACAGAATTGCTAACAAAACCGGCTGCTTTTCGAGCGGAGATAATAGTGCATGAACTTTTACATTTAAAGATACCTAATCACGGTCGTTTGTTTCGGGCAGTGCTGAAAAGTTATCTTGCGAAATGGGGGATAGCTAGCGCATAAGGTGAAGCAAATGTACATTTAGGAGTGGTTAAACAAATGGCAAGGAGAATAGATAGTGATGAAAAATATGTGCTAGACCTGGTTTCTGAAATTCTTGGCGTCCCATACCACTGGCAGTATTGTTTTCCCACCCTTTTAGGTGACCCCGGGAAATCTGGCCGTCGTAGGAAACTACCGGTTGATGCGTATTTTCCTTCTCACAATTTGATTGTCGAATACAGAGAAAGACAGCATTTTGAGCCTGTACCTATTATGGACCGAAGGATGACCGTTAGCGGGGTTTCCCGCGGGGAGCAGCGGCGCCGCTATGACAGTATTAGGGAACAATGGGCCAAAGAGCATGGTTATAAGCTATTAGTAATCTGCTATAACGAACTGTCTCATAAGAAAAATGGTCGTTTAATACGGAACAAGTCGAAAGACCTTTTACTAATCAAGAAGAAACTTAATAGTTGCTTAGGTTTTTCTGTTTAATCTTCAGAAAAGTGAGAGGAGAAACGATGAGAAAGCTAATACTCCTTTTTATAGCTATTATACTGATTGCTAATTTCTTTATCTTCGAAGGTGATTGGAATGCCTTTTACAACTGGAGCCAGGCTCTCGTAGAAGATTTGAAGGAGTTTGTCGTGGATGTGACCACCAACCCTGATTGGTGGAAGCTCAAAAGCACGCCCAGCCCTGCTGCTAATAGGCTAGTTGAAACCATACACATTCCAGGCAAGGTAATTAGAGAGATACATCAAACCTACCTTATTCTCGATGAAAACGGTTGGCACCAGACTGATTGGATTGAATACAGAGATGAAGATGGGAAGTTGTTGTGGACCGAACCCGAAAACGAGCAACCGGTTGCTGATAACAAGGGCAAGTGACGCTTGCGAAGGAAGTGAATATACATGACCGACACCACGAGCATAACTGTCATACTTGCTGTTACAGCCCTTTTAGTCTTCACCGTATACCATCTGATACACAAAACAGGCCGGAGCAAGAGGTTTACCCTTTTGACCCTGGCGGCGTTTATTGTCGTGGCAATTGCCGCAGGCTGCACAGACTCCAGTTTAAGCAATCCTACAGCAGACAAGACGGCTGTTGAGCAGAGCGCTTCACTTCAGCAGGAAGAAAAGCAGGTATCGGAGCCGTCCGCTTCCCAAGAAGAACATCAGCCGGAAACTTCTTCTGCTGAGAGCCCAACGGTGGATAAACAGGAACTCGCCGAGGAAAAATCCGCCGTCAGCGGCACTCTCAAAGTTCACTTCATTGATGTGGGCCAGGCTGACTCAATCCTGGTACAACTCTCATCCGGCTAGAACATCCTGATTGACGGCGGAAACAACGATGATGGAAGCCTGATTGTAAACTATCTCAAGCAGGAAGGCGTCAAGCGGCTTGATCACGTGATCGGCACCCATCCCCATGAAGACCACATCGGTGGCCTGGATGTCGCTATACGTAACTTTGAGGTAGGCAAAGTATACTTGCCGAAGGTTGCTCACACCACTAAAACCTTTGAAGACCTTCTGCTGGCAATCAAGGGTAAGGGTCTCAAGGTTACCCAGGCCAAAGCAGGTGTCAAACTGGATGTTGGCCCGGGTATTGAAGCGGTAATGCTTGCTCCCAACAACTCCAGCTATGACGACCTGAACAACTACAGCGCCGTATTGAAGATCACATACGGAAGCACCAGTTTCCTGTTTACAGGCGATGCAGAGGCAGAGTCTGAGAGCGAGATGCTGCGGACTGGCTATGACCTCAAGGCTGATGTCCTCAAGGTGGGCCACCACGGTAGTAGCAGTTCTACAACTCAGGCTTTTCTAAAGGCTGTGTCGCCGAAATATGCTGTTATTTCTGTAGGTAAGGATAATAAATACGGCCATCCTCACACTGAAACTTTGGCCAAACTCGCAGAAGCAGGAATACAGGTTTTCCGCACTGACCTACAAGGAACCATTGTGGCTACCAGTGATGGGAAAACCATCACCTTCAATAAGAAAGCCTCACCGGCTAAAGAGCGAGCGCCAGATGATTCTCGCGCCGCTGCTTCCTCTAATCCGGTCACGCCGCCCGCTTCTACTTCATCTTCCGGCGGCGTGAGAATAGTGGGTATAGACCTCAAGAGTGAGGTAGTTACAATCAAGAATACCAGCGGCGTAGCAGTGAACCTGTCCGGCTGGAAGCTAGTCAGTCAAAAAGGGAATCAAACCTTTACTTTTCCATCTGGAATAGTCATACCAGCCGGCGGAAGCCTGAAGGTTGTGAGCGGGCCGAATGCTCAGACTGGTCCTAATACGCTCCTATGGACTAAGAGGTATATCTGGAACAACAACGGCGACCCGGGAGCCCTCTATGATGCTCAAGGTAAGCTGGTCTCGCGTTATGAGTGATGGAGGTGCATTATAAATGCTTGTAATTGACCGGTTTGAGGGTGATATGGCGGTAATTGAGTATAACGGCAAAACTTTTGATCTGCCGCGGAGTCTTTTGCCGGAAGAGGCTAAAGAAGGAGATGTGCTTAAAATGTCGATAGAGATTGATAAAGAGGAAACGGAAAAGCGCCGGAAGAAAATCGAAAAACTTATGGATGAGTTGTTTGAGTAACCGCTTCTGTTCTTCTGCCACACAGCCGTACGGCAGAATTTCCATATACTACATATACTGTTTTGAGAAAATTTAAAGTTAAACTAATTTAAAACATGGAATTTAATAAAAAGGTGAGGCTTATGATGGTAAGAATATTCAGTTGGTTAATTGCAATATGTTTAGGATTTTATTTTATAGGCACAATAGTATTCGCTATGTTGGAACCTGGATTTATTCTACCTTTTCTATCAATTTTACTTGTAATATGCTTAATGAGTTCAATAGGGCTTATTATTGCACTTATTTTAGAAAGAATAAAAGATAGAAAGGAGGAAAAAGATGCTTTTAACAAATACTAGCGAAATAGCAGGAAAAGAAATTGTAGAAACATTGGGAATTGTAAAAGGCAGTACTATTAGGGCAAAACATATAGGAAAAGATATAGCTTCAGCATTTAGGCACCTTGTAGGAGGAGAATTAAAAGAATATAGTGAAATGCTTAATGAAGCAAGGCAAATTGCAACAGCTAAGATGGTTGAAGAAGCAGAAAAATTAGGGGCAGATGCTGTTATTAACATAAGATTTTCTACGTCTGCAGTAATGCAGGGAGCTGCTGAAATTCTTGTTTATGGTACTGCTGTTAAAGTCAGGGATAAAAAATAATAGTAAAAAATGAAAGGTCTGTATTTCACAAAATTGGGATACAGAACCTATGAAATTTATATCTCATCTTTTATTCTTGCTGTATTAGCATATATTATTTCACTACTAGCAGTTATTTCAGATAAAACTTGCTATTTTCCCCAAACTGTGTTATTCTAATTACACGTGTTAAAGAGCTGAGAACGCAAACCTGTTTGGGCCTCTTGTTTTACAAGATTGGACAAAAGGTTTTGGGTTTTGGGCTTTTTGACCAGTCTTGTTTGAAAGGAGGTCCAAAATGGAAGGTAAAGTCAAATGGTTCAACGCAGAAAAAGGCTACGGTTTTATTGAACACGAAGGCGGCGATGTGTTTGTTCATTTTTCTGCAATCCAGGGCGATGGGTTCAAGACCCTCGAGGAAGGTCAAAACGTATCTTTTGACATCGTCGAAGGTAGTCGGGGCCCACAAGCCGCCAATGTTGTCCGTAAATAGCGTGGGTACACATCAAGAGGGTATTCTCTAACCGGGGAATGCCCTTTTTCATTACTCAATAGCATCTTTACACGTTTTGCTATCTGCCGTTCCAGAACCGGCTTTGCCCGTTTCGCCAGCACCCGGGCCTGCATGTAGGCGGTGATGAGGCCGGGTTTGCTACTTTCATTGCTATAAGCCTTGGTCTTTTTATGGCATTTTTTGAGGAGACGGGTTTCGCTCTTATTTGTCGTAATATGTCGAATCTCCCGTATAAATCAAAACTACTACCTTATCTTGGTAGTAGTTTTTATCTTCAACCTGCGCGTTTCCTATTACGTTCCATTTTTTAGTAATATTATTCAAATCTTGTCGGATTTCCTACTTCCAGGGAAACTTTTGCCTTAAGACCTTCGCTAATTTCTTATCCGCCCCCGCAAGAGGGTACTAGATGCCTGCGGCAAAAAGGAAACCCTGCAGGTGCTGGCCCGGCTTAGCCAGGAAACCGACTTCACCTTTGAACAGCTTCCTAACATAAAAACCAAAAGAATCCTTTCCCTGAAGTCGTTTTTATAAAGTAAGTCCGGTTTGGATTTATTATTATCTCAAAGGGGAATCCAAATGTCAGAGGTTTGCCGTAAATGTCGAGTATACTCATATCCCTAACATCAGGATATGTCGTAAAAAATTTCTGCAGTGTCAAGCCAAAGGGCTTGGTCAGTATATTGGCCAAAAGAAAGGCCGCAACAATATTTATCAGAGATAGGTCTTTGTAAAAAAAGAGGACAAGTATGAATACAAGGGAGAAAAGAAAATTGGCCGCCGCTATTGAAGTCCCACATCGCG